>NZ_JAUBRJ010000064.1:0-47604 GCF_036701805.1 Microcoleus sp. N3A4 | reverse complement strand
AGCGGAATGATGGGAAACTATCACGTTCCGTTTTGGAGAGCAGTGGAGGAGGCGACTCCTTCACTGACTTTAATCATCATGTCTGACTTAGACGCTCAAGCTCAGCGCAGCGCCGCTATCGGCATAGCTGACGGAGCAACCCTCAGCAAAGAAGCTCAAACCAACAGCTTCCAAGTGTTAGAAGCCACTCGCCAAGATACCGAACAAAACATCCAATTGGGCGAAGAATCGCAGAGCCTCGACGTTACTCAACAAATTCTCCAAAACCTCTCGCAACAGACCGCATTGAGCGCACAAGTTCAAATGCGAAATTTACAGGAAGCTCAGCAAGCTCGCACAGATCGGGCCATTAATAACGTGCTGCTATCGCAAGCTGCTAAGGAAATATCCGCGCTCAATACGGGAGAGCGCCGAGGCAGCACTGCGTCTGGAAACCAAGCCAGCTATCAGGCGGGAATGCTGATGCTCCCCGGCGGCGGCTACTTGGGAAAACCGAGTGGCAGCAGCACAACCCCGATTTCAACTAACAGATTTGTCGCTCCCAATTAATGCTTCAAGCAGTTAACTTAAATCCGCGATAATCTGCCTAGTTTGTGTACTGAATAACAGCCTTATCAAATACAAAATTGAAGTTTTTTCAGAGGTGAAAATGAAAGAGTTTTTAGCACAAATTACACCCCCAACGAGTGGTGCAGAAGGGTCATCCTTGGACATAGTTAGCGAGTCAATTAACCTGGCTAAGACTACCTCAGAATCTTGGGACAAAGTTTGGATTAGCACGATTGACCCAATCGCTTCTGGGCTATGGGTCGGTCTAGTATCCCTCGGCATCACCCTAGCAGCCATCAGCATCCTGTTCTTAACTCTAAGCAGCGGGAAAGACATTATCGAAAAGCAGTCATGGTCAGAACTAGCAGCACTGTTCGTCTGGCCGCTCGTCATCATGCTGTTCCTCGGCGCTAACGGCAAATTGCTAGCCAATACCGTCATTTTTACTAGAAGTTTTGCCTACAGACAAGTCCAGAGTGTCCTAGAAGCGCAACTAGGAGAAATGACATTTAGGGACGCGATCGCCAACGTCACTATCAGCAACATCGGCCGCCAACAACTAGAAAATCTCTACGGTGAATGCCGAAATAAAGTCGGAGCAGAACTGGTAACCTGCTGGAATTCCAAGCAAGAAGCTGCTCAGAAAATCGTTAGCGAAGCTGAAAGGCAAGCCGCCGGCTCTGCCCCTCTGCAAGCGCTGCGGGCTTTTGGTGAAACCCTGTGGAATAATAGCTTGCTCGGTGCTGCTCAAGATGCCACAACTTTTATAACTGACCCCGGTTCAGTGTTTCGAGAAAAAGCAATACCAATCATCCGATTCATTCTTTATAGCATCCAGTGGGCGTTTGTCAACATCCTTGAAGCAGCCCTTTTACTAACAGCATTCTTTTCGCCGATCGCGATGGGGCTGTCGCTACTTCCCTTGCAGGGCAGGCCCATTTGGGCTTGGGCAACTGGATTTCTGAGCTTATTTGGCGTCCAACTTGGATACAACATCGTTGTCGGGCTAGCAGCCACCGTGCTAGTCAATTCTGGAGCCGAATTAGCCAGCGATGTCGCCTTCCTCTTTTTCATCAGCATTTTCGCACCCGGCTTAGCCCTATTAATCGCCGGCGGCGGCGGAATTGCCCTATACAACGGCATTGCTAGCAATGCTAAACAACTCGTCGATGTTTTGAGCAACGCCATAGGAGCAGCCGCTAATTTGGCGATGAACAAAGGATTTAAGTAATGTCACTAATTACCAAAAGATTTTATGAAGCTACAAAGATTTTCACAAACTGCATTGTTGCCAGAAGCTAAAAATCTACTGGCATTGTGCTTCCTCATCCTAACTGGAGTAAATATCCTCGCCCTAATTCTGCACCTCTTCGTCGCGTACCGAATCAACTCGGTAGCTGCTATGAAAACAACACAAGTCCAGCTAATCAACGGTCAAACTTACTACGTAGCAGAACGAGATCGGTTTTTTCGGTATCCCTCAGTCATCCAAAATTTTGTCAAAAATTGGGCCGAGTTAACCTTCAACTGGGACAATAAAATACCAGGAACTAACGATACAGATTCAGGGATTAAAGTCAATTCCAAACGAGTTCCTACCAGCACTTATTTTGCTTCGTTACTCCTAGAACCCAATTTTGGCAAAGCTTCTCTCCCTGACATCGCTGAACTCGTCCCCAATAAAGTTTTTACGGGTCAATTGCGAGCAACTGTCATCATTTCTTTTTTATCTGAACCCAGAGAAGTCCGTCCCGGCGAATGGGAAATTGACATGATTGCCACCCGGTTGCTTGTAGATCGCACGTCAGGAATCGATCAAAGAATTCCTTTCAATCGCACTTTCCGAATCAAAGCAGTAGAAATCCAAACCCCGCCGCTAGGTAGTCAAGCCTCAGCTTTTGAACAAAAAGTTTATGAGCTTCGCTCGGCCGGCTTAGAAATCAACAAAATTACCGAATTTAAACCCAAATAATCGGATAAAAATCGAAATAATAGGAGATAAAAACATGAGTGAAAAAGAACTTCAAAATGGGCGCGAATTTGATGGCGAACCCGATGAAATTGAAGAAGTTTCCTACAATACGCCACCTAACAGCACAACTAGCCATCCTTTTAATGGCAACAACTCCTCTAATGAAGCCAATAACTTTTCCCACAGTTTTAATGGCAACAACTCCTCTAATGAAGCCAATAACTTTTCCCACAGTTCTAACAGTTTTCAGGCAGCTAACGCTCCTGATGGCGCTGGCAGCAATGGTAAAAAGACGTTCGGCTTGCGCTCAGTTGAGCCGTTGAGCCGTGAGGAGGAAAGAGAATTAGCTGGACATGACGGAGAAACCGATGAATTATTGACCTCTGAACACAGAATTAAACAGGACAACGAAGGAGCAGAAACTCATCCTGTTTCTGAGAAGCCCGAAGTTCGGACGTTTTCAGTATTAATGGGTACTGGCGCAGTTCTCGGCATCTTGGGATTCTTTTGGTTTGTGTTCTTTGCTCCTAAACCCGTCCGCCAACAGGCAAAAACGACAAACCCTAAACCTGCTCAAGTTTCTGAAGACGAGTCAGGAGAACTAAAAAGCCGACTGGCTTTTCAAGATCAGCAGCGGGCGCTGGAAGTTCAGCCTCCTGAACCTAAAAATCGATCAACCCCTGCTCCCAAACCGACACCTGCACCAAAACCTGTACCAGCCGCTAGAAGGTCTCAAACCCCGAGGCCGGTTCAAAACTTTAATCCGCCACCAAGGACGGTACAGACCATTCCTCCTCCACAGCCGCCATTACCGCGCCCTGCACAGCAGCCTGCACCGCCCCCGCCTCGCCCTCGTCCGACGCCATTACCGCGCCCTGTGCCGCCACCCGCACTGCTGGCACTTCGACCTGCGCCACCACCCCCGTCGCCCTCACCAGAAAAAGTAGATCCTTACGAGCGCTGGGCGCAATTAGCTTCTCTGGGGCAAAGCAGAAGTCAAGCAGTTAAAGAGCTAAATGCTGGAGGTATTTCTGCTAGTTCCCCAACTTTAGATCGCGCGATCGCGCCGGGGATGACAGCGGCAAGCTACCCTGCCATACCGCCAGCAATACTAGCAGCAACACAAACACCACCCCCCAGCACAGTAGCAATTGCGCCTACAGCAGCACAGGCACCGCCCCCTAGTGCAGTAGCAATTGCGCCGGTGCCATTGCCCCAACAGCAGCCGATGCCACCGATTTCTCAAAACCCGCAGCCAGTGCTAGTCAGTTCGCCAAAAAGCCCACAATCGGCTGCACCAATGCAAGAGATACCCGCGATCGCAATTGGAGCTGCTGGCTCGGCTGTAAACACCAAAATCATGAGCCCTGGAGAAGCTGGAATCCTCAACCGCACGACCGCCGGCGAAAACACTGAAGGCAGCACAGCAATGAGAGAGATAGCCATCGGGTCATCTGCTCAAGCCAAGGTAATCGTGCCGATGATTTGGGACGAAGCAGGCCAAAGCCCAACAGCCGGAAGGTTTGCCGTCCAATTGACCGAGGACGTGATAGCAACTGACGGGGCGATCGCCTTACCATCTGGCACCGTCTTAATCACTCAAGTAGAAAATGTCACGCGCGGAAATCGACTGGTTTCTCAAAGCGTAGTAGCGCTTGTTTACCCCGATGCTGCTGGCCGCATCCAACAAGTACCCATTCCTCCCGGAAACTTAATCGTTCGCGGAACCGATAACCAACCTCTCATTGCCGACAGTTTATTTGACAAAGGTTCTGAAATAGCCAAGGCTGATATTTTAGTAGGAATTCTTGGCAGCTTGGGGCGGGTAGGAGAAATAATCAATCGACCAGCCCAAGAAACTTTCAGCCAGCAAAGCGGCTTTTTGGGCAGTACGGCTGTTAAAACCACAACCTCGCCTAAACCTAACATCCTAGCCGCCGCTTTAGAGGGATTCTTTACACCTACTGCCCAACGGCTGCGAGAAAGATCGGATCGCAACGCCCAAGAACTTTTAAAGCAAGGAAATGTAGCGATTGTACCAGAAGGAACTCAAGTTTCAGTATTTGTCAATGCCTTTGTCACAGTGCAAAGATAACGGAGGTAAAATAACCATGAACAAACTCACTCGAAAAATTAGTTTGGCTTTAATTTCTCCTGCCTTAATAATTGCCACTGTATTCACTACAGTTAATATTGGGCAAGCTCAAACATCAGCGCTAAAAATTGTCGGAAGAGATGCAGCAATCAATACAACTACCAACCTTCAAGTATGGTCTGGCCGTTCCAGCGTTATTGACTTTAGCCAGACTGGTGAAGTCATTATTTACATCCGGTTAGCAGATCCTTCCAGGGCTGTCTTTAACACTGATGCTGAATTAAAAACTAACCAAGCTAGAACCATATTTGTCCAACCAATTCAACCCTTACAATTCCCTGGCGCTACAACAGCAAACATTACTAACCTGTTCGTTAAAACTCGCTCTCCAGAAGGAATTGAACGCCTTTATACCTTTAATGTCGTTCACCAGAATGGGCAACCTACTAATAATGGCATTGCCATCTCTACGATAGTGTCTGGGCAGGAACCCAGCGTAACTTTAGCAGACAATAGAACGGCGGCGCTCAGTGACATCGAACGGGGATTAGACATTGCCATCCGAAGAGGTTACACGCCTCCCAATGACTCCGTTGTCTTCAAAGTTCGAGAGTTCATCGCTCTAGCTCGAAATGGCACAGCTATTGCTAAAGCTGCTGAGAAAAGTAATCTATCAATGTCTGTTGTTATTTCACTAGGGCAGCTAGGGTTGAGTCGCGAACCTTTGTATGAAATTCCAAAAACGCCATCTCCTTCGCTCCCTCCTTTAACTCGAACTCCAGGAAATTAAATCCGTTTGCTCAACCAGAAATTTCAACTTCGTATCAAGCAACAGTCCGGACAGTTTTTAGCTAAAACAGCAGAATCCCCACACTGAATTTAGAGGGGGATTAATCGAGGCATCGCCGAGTACCCCCGATAAATCAGTGTGGGATGAATGCGCGACTGACGGAGGTTGGCGAGTCAGTCATTAAATGTCAGGAAAAGTCGATCGATCCATGCCTCTACCATCTGGGTAACAGTTTGTTCTCTCGCCGCCGCGACCGCCCTCAGTTTACTGAGATGTTTCTCCGATAGTCGAATGTGAAGATTTTTATCTGTGATTGTGCGTGTTGCTAACGCGAACACAATTATGCTATCGTAATTTTCAAGGAGGGCAACCATGAGAACGGCTTACCAGTACAAATTACGTCCAACCAAACAACAGGTAGTTGAGCTAGACAGATGGCTGTCAATGCTGCGTTCGCAGTACAATTATCTGTTGGCTGACAGATTTACTTGGTACGAACAAAACCGTTCTGCTGTTAATGCTTGTCCTCTCGTTTGCTATCTACCTGAACTGCGGGACAATCCCGATTATTACTCGCAAAAGAAAACGTTACCTCAACTCAAGAAAACTCATCCTTGGTATAGCGAGATTTATTCGCAAGTCCTTCAAGATGTGGTTAAAAGAGTTAAGGTAACGTTTGACCGTTTTCTCAAAGGCGATATCAATGGAAAGCGTAGCGGTAAACCTCGTTTCAAGGGTCGCAATCGCTATCGTACTTTTACTTATCCGCAGGTAAAAGAGGAATGTTTGCAGGGCAACTTGATTAACTTACCGATGTTCGGCAAAGTTAAAGTCGTCTTGCATCGTCCTATCCCTGACGGGTATAAAATCAAAACCGCATCTGTGACTAAAAAAGCAGATGGCTATTACTTGACGCTCTCATTAGAAGATCAAACGGTTCCAGAGATCAAGCCGGACTTTAATCCTGATTCAATAACAGGTATTGATGTAGGACTGAAGGAATTCTTAACAACTTCTGATGGCGAAACAGTCGCGATTCCTCAATATTACCGCAAAGCTCAAAAACGTCTGCGAGTTGCTCAAAAACGAGTTTCACGACGCAATTCGTGCAGCAACCGGAGGAAGAAGGCAGTCAAGCAGTTAGGGAAGTGCCACAAAAAAGTAGCTGATAAGCGTAAAGATTTCCATTTCAAGACAGCGAATTGGCTGTTATCAAAATATGACGTAATCGCGCACGAGGATTTAAACGTCAAAGGTCTAGCTCGTACAAAATTAGCTAAATCTGTGTTGGACGCTGGGTGGTCAAGCTTTCTGTCGATTCTAACAAACAAAGCCGTAAATGCTGGTTTGCTAGCTATCCCAGTAAGCGCCTACAATACTTCACAAGATTGTTCTAATTGCGGTAAGAAAGTCCCGAAAAAGCTGCATATTCGTTGGCACGATTGCCCTCATTGTGGGTGCAGTCTAGACCGCGACCATAATGCAGCAATTGTGATTAAAAATAGAGCGGTGGGGCATTCCGTTCTTAAAGCCAAGAGCCTCCTAAGCGATAGCCGGATTGTCTTGGAAGCCCACACTATATCCGCTTCGGATTAGTGTGGGAGATGTCACCTCACAGCCTGAAATCCTTGCTGGTATGCTCAACTCATCAATAAAGGGTTTCCTTATCAAAAACCTGCTAATTTTGTCACTTCAGGAGTTGTAGGACTTGACCTAAATATTTCCAATAATCTACATCGTTGGGTTGAGCTCCTACAATCAACCTACTGTTGCTACTGTTGCATGATTTTGAATAACTGGTAGGTTATTTCTGCCTTGCTAGAGTAGAAACTTGGTTATTTTACTCTAAGTTTGACCTCAGTTCTTACTTTCCCATCTCAAATTTATCGGTCATTTTTTAGGAACTATTTCATTGAAGCTATAGCTATAGATTGGGGTTTAGCCACTTGTAAGTCTTCAATCAGATTATCAACCCACCCCTGATAAGAGATGTAGGGCACCTTAAAAACAGGTCTTAACTCTTCCCAATCCTCCACTTGAAAAAGATAGGGCGCTAACTGTTCTAAGTAGGAACGACCGAACTGAAATTCCATGTTGAGATTCCGAATCTTCGACAGTAATTTCTCTGAAATGGAAAGTTTTTCAAAGATATCTAATTCTGAAATACCCTTAACTGCCATGCTGTCTATTAACAAGACATAAAGCCTTTTGCGGGATGTTATATCCGGTAATAAATCAGCTTTAATACGCTGTAAAAATAAGTCGCGCTTCTGAATTTGTTCGGCAGTTAGCGTGGCATTGAAATATTGAATAAATGGATATTTTTCTCTTGTTAAGATACTTTCCGATACTTCTGCTGTCGTGCTTTTTTTTTACGAGCGATCGCCTCATAGGGATCTTCATCCCCTTCCGCATATTGCATCAACTCTGTCATAGACCAACCGATCGCATAGGCAAACTGGACTAACTTTTGCAATCTGGGATCGGCTTTGCCCTCGCTCCAGTTCACCAGCGTGTTGAATGAAACTCCTGTAATCCTTCCTAGTTCCCTAGAACTACCAACGCGCTCATCCTCCACCAACGCCTCTATTAACTGACCGAGACGTTTCTGGATTCCACTATCGAGTGCTAAATTTTCCTCTACTTTCGTTGACATTCCTGTTTTCTACTAGCTAAGGAGTTACCGCAGGCATAACTGTATCGCCTGTATTATACCAGAATAACTCGTTTTACAGTCAAGAGTATGATTCGCCTAACTTAATCTAAGCTCCAATCGCTAGCCTTAGACGGAATAATGATAGCCACTAATACTTTGACCCAAAACGTAACAATTCTTTACTTGATAAAAGTTATACTCGGCTATATGCTGGTTAAATGATAAAGACTTTTATCAGACCCTCTAAAAATTTTGCCTCACCCTAATCCTAGTCGGAATCGGAAGTGAGGCTATTCTACCAGTGGAAGAGATACAGTTGTACAGAAAAACAACCTTAGAATCCCCATTCTGATTTTTTTCTGAACTGGACTCTTCCCAGACATTAAACACCGACGGCTGTTTGACAGCGATAGCCACCGGACCTACTGAAGTTGTCATCTGACGAGAGAGTTAACTGCCAGATCGGGCAGACTCTTGACTGTACTTCCATCGACCGGACTTAACCGACTCTTGATGGCGGTACATCACATCTATCGGCCGACTTGTTGGAGCCGACTCTTGATGATGGTACATCTCTGGCCGACTTGTTAGAGCCAGCTTTTGATGATGGTACATCTCTGGCCGACTTGTTAAAGCTGCCTTGATGGTTTTTCCATATTAAACCATTAGAAGCACTGAATCAATAGGTATGTCTTAGAATTTCTAGTATTTAAGACATTTGCTGCTCCAACATTCGGCTTCCTCTACCCTTTGGAATAGGAGCCAAAATGCACTACAACGACCTAAGCACCCGCCTGTACCAGGGCTTGTCGCGGATTCCTCAAGACTGGCAACTCTGCTTGCTCGACGGCAAGAAAGTCCCTCAAGGCACGGGCTGGCAGCAAAAGCCACTGACTCCCGCCCAAATGAAAGAAGCCGTAACCAACGGCTGGACGGTAGACAAAGCCGATGGCACTCAATACCGCTGCTACCCCAAAGGCTACGGACCGATCGCCGGTACGCCAATTGCCGCCAACGGCGCTGCTTACGTAGTCATTAGGGTTGACGGCAGTTGACAATTTACCTAGATTTACCTAGACTTTGGTCACTGAATTCTCGGTAAATTGACAAACAAACTAATGAGCGTTGGAGCTTTTCAATAAAAAATGTAGCCTTTGAAGTAAAGCTTCGCCAGCGACGTTTCGGAAACAAAAAAATTGACTCAATAACTTGCAAATTCTGTGCAAAGCTATTAATATACAACCACATTGAGAGGTCGAATCAATGGCTACCATAACGTACTGCAAAGGCTTGCCCACGCCAGCAGACGAACTCAACGAACTTGGATTCACAGATTTCGAGATGTTTCTAGAAGCTTACGCCCCAATTTTTAGGGCTGCAAGCATTGAAACAGTCAACCACTTATTATTGAATACAGACTTCAAGAAATCTGACTGGAACACGCACCTACAGCAAACCTACGGCATCAATAAGCGCCACGCGAATGGCGTGATTAGTGCAGCCAAAGGTCGCGTAGATGGTGCTAAAGAGCATAGGATTTTACACATAAAAACTCTTGAAGGAAAGATTAGGTCTATTGGTGCGTGGATTAAAAAGGCTGAGCGTAAACTGTTATTAGCTCGTAAGTTTTATGCCAAGAAAAAATGGCAGAGTTCAAAGACGGGATGCAATTTTCCTATAGCTTGTTCGCTCCAACACAAATCTACTAATTGGCAGAATTTACGCCTTCAAATACACAATAAAAAGCGTAGACTGATTTTGTTGACCAACAGACTCGAACACTTAAGACTTAAGCCAATCAAAGTCTTCGTCCCTCACAGCGATATCTTCGTTGTCGGCTCTAAGGACGAATCTTTGGGAAATCAAGTCTCTCAGTGGAAGAGAAACAAAATAACGTTTAGAGTTCCCAAATGTTTAGAGTCACGATTCGGAAAGACTGTATCTTCCGAGGTTGGTGATTTCAATCGCAACATAAATAGATTGCCAGAATGCGGGGCTAAAACTTGGCACTTCTACCGCAAGAATGGGAAGTGGGTTATTGCCGTGCAGTTTACCCCAGCTCCCGTGAATCAAGTTTCTAGAAATAGGATGTACGGTTGTATTGGTATCGATATGAATCCTGGCTCTATTGGGTGGGTTTATGTTGATCCTGAAGGGAATCTCAAAGCCAAAGGACAGATTCCATTGCAAATGGGTTTGTCGAATGGCAAGCAGCAGGCTCAGATTGTTGATGTTTGTCTGCAACTAGCAATGAAAGCTGCGGAATTTGAATGTCCCGTAGTTTGCGAAGAACTTGATTTCTCCGTAAAAAAGGAATCTTTAGGAGAGAAAGGCAGAAAATATGCTCGGATGTTGTCGGGTTGGGCATACAGCGAGTTCTACAAGCAACTCAATTCTATTTTGTCGAATCGCGGAATTGAATTGATTTCAGTCAATCCAGCATATTCAAGCATTATCGGCTTGGTAAAATACCTGAGAATGTATGGCTTAGCCAGCGACGAATCTGCTTCACTGGTGATTGCTCGCCGAGCTATGAAACTAAGTGAAAGAATACCTCGCTCCTTAACCGCCTATTCCGAGGTGAACTCGGAAAAGCACGTGTGGAGCGAGTGGAATCAACTGAATAAAAAAATCAAACGTTCCGCTGTAATATCACGTCGCTGTGAGTATTATAGCGTTTCTAACTGGAGTTTCTTGGTCAACCTCGACCAGAGAGGAAGCGTAAGCGCTAAGAAAGAACGTTTAAAGCTTATACCGCAGAGCTTACCTAGGTTTGCCTAGGTTTTTCTAAGCGGCAATCAAAGACTGGCAAAAGCAAAAGAACTCAGAAACCGCGAAGACGGAGGAGAGTTGATAGCGATCGCTGACATTTACCCCCAGCCCTGCCACCGCCGCTACTGGGTGAGCGATCGCAACGGCCCCACAGAAGAGCGATTTACTTCGTAATGCGAGAAAACTTTGTAATTAGCAAACCCATCAACCTGACAAGCACGATGGACCGACCATAACAGGTGGAGACAGATCACCCCCATGTCTGGCAAGAAAATCTGCGATAATCAAAACCTTGAGGTTAATATAGACTCTAATAACCTTAGCAACAGCTCCTACGCGGAGCCAAAGCAATCGCAACGGTCACATAAGTCATCTACAGAACCCCGCCTCTGCCAAAGAAAATTCTACGAAGAATGCCCCAGTAGTGCAATCACAGATACAATCTATACGGCTGGAGTCACTGGTATGGATTTCTGGGAAATAAGCGAAACCAGTTTGAATGGTCGCAAAGATTTTTCCAAAGGTCGAGTTGAATTGCAAATCCGCGATCGTTTCGACCTAACAGACTTTGCTGAAATTGCCTATCAAGCCAAGGAAATTATCGCCCAGAACTTCGGAGAAGAAACCCTCAAACTGCACTATGCACTGGCAATGATTGCCTTCCGCAAGCCCGAAGTCGGGAGAGAGCAAATTACAGTATCAGCATCTAAACTCCTAGCTGACTTTGGTGAGAATAACAAAAAGAAACACTACATCCCAAAAGCCGAACGAGACGCCAATAGCCAGCCAGCCCGATACCTTTCTAAAGAAGAAAAACTAAGAGCCTTAGCCTATCATGGATATCTGCTAAAACGATTAGAAGTTTCCGTTAAAGCTTGGCGGATACGCAATAAAATATTTACTATTGAACACTCCAATCTCTGGGAGATTTTTCAAATTACCGAGGTGTTTCATCAAGAAAAAAACACCTTGATCGATATTGAAATCACTTATCGCCCTGGCAAATGGTTTGACAAATTTGCAGGTCACGAATACTTGCGGGAATTTGGCTACCTTACCAGCGAGGCGCTAAAACTAGATTATTACCAGGAAAAAATGGCTCTCAGACTGGCTTATTTTGCCCTATTTGCCCTGCAACAGCACAAAAGCGGTCGGTATCAAATAGAAACACTGCTGACGCGAATCGGGTATAAGAACGACATAGAGACAGCCAAGAGAAACGGAGTTACTGCCTCGAATTTAAAGCGCAGCTTCGATCGAGGGCTAAAAACACTGGGAAATTTTGAATACCCCTACCTCTTTGACTACGAGTCCGATGTCCCTGACTGGGCGTATCCAAACAGCCAAGTTAAAAAGCCCAATCACTGGTTTGAAACCTGGCTACAGCTTAACGGGACTTTACGCCAGCCAGAAGCGCTACCCAAACACCCACAACAACCCGAACCAAAACCAGAGCAACCGCAACCGCCCAAAAGACCCGCCCGCAAGCAGAAGTCAGCTCAGCCAGCAGCCAACCTAACCGAACCCATAGCTTTTGGTCAATGGGTGAGAGAAGCTCGGAAAACTATGGAAGAAAGCCTGAGAACAATGGCAAAAGAGCTGGGTATCTCAGCATCCCAGCTATCTCAGATTGAGAACGGCTGCTATCCACATACCATCAAGCCCAGCCTGAAAACCAAGATAATTCGTCACCTTGGCGTGAACTAACCTGACGGTCAACGGAGTACCGTTAGACCGCAGGCTTCTTTTTCCTTTTTTATAAAGGCTTTTTTGAGTGACGGAGTTCCCCCGCCACTTTCGTAGCTCAATCCAATTTTTCTAATAAGTTTAGCTGAGTTTTCATCTCGATCCAAGGATTCTCCGCATTGACAAGAATGCCAGCGCTCCGATAATTCTTTCGGAACTTTATTTAGGCAGTTCCAGCAATGTTGGGAAGTTCCCTTTGGGTCAACAAACAAAGCGCTTTTACCTAGCTTCCCTGCGACATATTTTAGGACGCTGGCAAATTGCCCGTGAGCAGCATCAAGCATGGATTTATTCAAACCCCTCTTAGCTGACTGACCGTTCGGCAAATAAACTAAATTGCCATTCTCAACATCAGTCTTAGGCTTGGCACGTCTAGTTAGATTTTTGACACTCAAATCTTCAACAACTAAAACATCACATTTACCGAATAGCTCATGTGCCGTTTTAAATTGAAAATCTAATCTAGCTCTAGCTACGAACTGATGGAGTTTGGAAACCTTGTCCTTAATAATCTTCCAAGGCTTAGAACCCTTAACTTTACTAGCTAATTTCGCTTGAAGCCTTGTCAATTTTTCAGCCGACTCCCTCAAGAATCTAGGGTTTTCAACTCTTTCACCATTAGAAAGATAAGCGTAATTAGTGATTCCCAGATCGATACCAATAGTATTTTCTTCAGTCGGCTGAATTTCTGCAACCGTTACGGGAACCGTCTTATCTTCTAGCGTCAAGGAAATATACCACCCATCCGCTTCTCTGATGACACTGCCCGTCTTAACTTTGAATCCTGTTGGTATTGGGCGATGGAACGCCATCGGCACTTGACCTATCTTTGCAAGATTAATACAAATCCTATTTTGCTCATCCTTGATAATGTCAACATTATTCAGTTGAGGGTACGTCAAAGACTTGTAGTAGTGAAACCCCTTGAACTTGGGCTTACCTCTGCGATTGCCATTCTTGTCGGGCGTAGTAAAGTTTGAAAAGGAAGTTTCCACTCTGTTGACGACATCTTGCAAAACCTGAGAATCCAACACTTTATAATCAGGAAACAGTTTCTTTGTGTTTTTCAGGTCAGCCCGTTGTATCGTCTGCCACTGTACATATCCGCCTTCAATGTTCGAGAAAACATCACCTTTCTTGGTCAAAGAATTACCTGATTCATCCTTTTTCCTGCCATCTCTAGTTTGCACTCTCGTCAAAGGAATATTTCGATAAATCTCCTCAACAGGGACTATAGAAATATTCAAGGGGCAAGCGTTTATGGGTGTCCTCGTGGCTTCCCACCACCTAAATCTTTCGCCGAGTCGGTAGTTGTACTGCCGACGACAAAGTTCTAAGTGAGCCACAATCGTTGTTAGTTGAGCTTTTGTGGGTTTGAGGCGGTATTTGTAAGTGAGTTGCATTTTTTAACTTCCTTTTTTCGACCTTTGCATAGTATAGTTTGTGTATGTCCAAAATGCAACACCAAAAATTACCATTTCAACACTTAGTAAACCATTTCAACACTTGGGAAATACATCGAAAATCAAGATGCTCCCGAAGATTGATTCATAGGGCTAAGTCTAATTGTCGGCTTCCGTACCTCCATCCGACGCTTCTGGACATCACGCTCGGTAATTTATTCGGGGTACTTCGCGCAGCGCTCAGATGTGTCCCCTCTAAATATACCGAGGGACTTCCCGGCTGGTAGTTAAATAGACCTCTTGCAAAAGTCCCCAATAAGGGCAATAGTGAGGTGATTGAGAGGAAAAACTGATGACTTACGAACAAGTGCAAAGCTTAAAGCCAGAAGCCTTCAAGAGATTCTGTGGCGTTGGGTCTACAACTTTTGCAGAAATGGTGTCAGTAAAGCGAACAACAGCAACTTCAGAAACTCAAACCCGGTCGTCCGCCTAAACTGAGCTTAGAAGATCAGGTACTACTGGCATTACAATATTGGCGAGAGTACCGTACCTACTTTCACATTGCTCAAAGCTGGAACATCAATGAATCGACTGCGTTCCGGATCGTGAGACATGTAGAGGACACATTGATTCGTTCAGGTCGGTTTAGCTTACCCGGAAAGAAAGCACTGCGACAACCTGACTCAGTTTTAGAAGTGGTTGTGGTCGATGTGACCGAAAGTCCAGTCGAGCGTCCAAAAAAAAACAACGACAAGTGTTTTCTGGCAAAAAAAAGTATCACACCTTGAAGTCACAATTAGTGGTCAATCAAAAGACGGGAGCAATTATCTGCAGAGCTTCGTGGTAAAGGCAGAAGGCATGACTTTCGACTATTCGAGACGAGTAAAGTCAGGCTAGCCGCTACAATTAAGCTTTTAGGTGACAAGGGTTATCAAGGAATTGGGAAACTTCATGCCAATAGTCAGATCCCTACTAAAAAGCCCAAAAGCTCTAATTTATCTAAGGTTCGACGGCAGGAAAACCGTACTCTGGCAACTCAACGTATTGTCATTGAACACGTCAATCGGAAACTGAAAATTTTTCGGATTCTGTCGGAACGTTACCGAAATCGCCGACGTAGATTTGGTTTACGCTTCAACCTGATTGCAGGTATCTATAACTATGAACTTAACCTTTCAGAATGACTTTTGCAAGAGGTCTATTGAGTAACTAGCCAACCAAAAGGCATCTTGCATCCAGCGGAAAGACTCCCAATTCAGGGGGTCTTTTTAGCTTTTTGAGCAGCAGAGTGTTTAAACCGCTAAACACCTAAAAAATTGGCAAATTTGCTTGAATCTATTATCTGACAATGGTTTCAGCGCCTAAACACTTTGGGGGTATTCGGAAAAGTTTAGGGGGTATTCGGAAAAGTTTAGGGGGTATTCGGAAAAGTTGTAAATTTGAAACCTTTGTCCTGTATAGCTTTCAGCGCCTAAAAATCTCCTGAGTAGTTTGAGTAGTTTAACGGAGTGTCACTAACCACAGCAGCCGAGTCAGACAGGCTAAGGATTGATTTCAAATTCTGCCCAATATAAAACGTGACGAGAGAAATTTATCTGAGGTGCTGGAAGCATTGCCGTCAAACCAAACGCACGGGAATTGCCCGCAGCCTTGCTGACATCAGAGAAACACCCCTACCCCTACGAAAAGCCCCCTCAACCCCGCCTAACCGCTTCCGGCTGCCCTTCCATTTGACCAACACCGGGGGTGTCCAATGACATCGCCCATCTCCCCCCTGTCCGAATGGCTGGCTTCAGGCGTAGACCCCGACCTCATCGCCCTCAACGTCCAAACCCTCTCAGGCGACACCCCCTACCCGTACCTCCTGTACGAAATCAACGCCGCCTCCGGCAGAGTTCACTCCGACGCACAATGGCGGTGGGCCAGAAAGCACTACAGCCACATCGAAGCTGGTGGCTGGTGGTGCTCAGGCCTTGACCCCCTCAACAACTGGCAACCCATGTATTGGGGCTGCTTCAAACCCCACCAGCCCCGAAATACCTTTGACCCCAAAGGCAAAATCAAACCCGTCAAATACGAACACCCCCCCAAAACCCCCACCAGAGCCTTTTTCCTGCAAGTCCCAGACCACATCTGGGCAAAAGTCGCAGCACGCTACGGTGTCCCCATCGACAGCTCAGACAGACAACTTGGCTTCTGGCAATGGGTATGGGACAACAACATCCCGGTCATCATCGTCGAAGGCGCAAAAAAAGCCGGATGCCTACTCACACTGGGCTACGCCGCCATCGCCCTCCCCGGTGTCACCGGCGGTGTCAGAACCAAAACCCCGCAAGGCGAAAAATGCGACCCCTACCTCATCCCCGAACTCCAACACTTCGCCACAGAGGAACGCGAAATATACATCTGCTTCGACTGCGACAACAAACGCCAAACCGTCCAAAACGTCAACCGGGAAATTGGCAAACTCGGTCGCCTGTTCACCGCCGCCAAATGCCCCGTCAAAGTCATCAACCTGCCAGGGCCAGAAAAAGGCGTTGACGATTTCGTGGTATCGAAGGGCTCCGATGCCTTCAGCGCCCTCAAAAATGAAGCACAAGGCTTCCAATTCTGGCTCGCTAGGGAATCATGGCTTTTAACCTATCCCGCTTCTTTAAGGCTAAATTCTCGCTATTTGGGAAAACTCCCCTATCCAGAGTCCGGGTTAGCCTGCATCAAAGCCCCCAAAGGCACCGGCAAAACCCAAGCCTTGACTAACTTAGTCTCACAATCCCTTTCCACAGGCGATCGCCGCGTGCTGATAATTACCCATAGGATTCAACTGGGTAGGGCTATCTGTGCCAGCTTAGGAATCAACTACATCGACGAAACTAGGGACTCAGCCGAGGGTCAACTGTTCGGATACGGCTTGTGCATAGACAGCCTCCACCCATTGTCTCAAGCTAAATTTAATCCTGAAGATTGGGAAGGTGCGATCGTCATCATCGACGAGTGCGAACAAGTCATCTGGCACGCCTTAAACAGTTCAACTTGCCGCGAAAACCGAGTCGCTATCTTGCAAACTCTGCAAGAACTCATCCACAATGTCTTAACAAGTGGCGGCTTAGTTGTTACCCAAGATGCAGATTTATCGGATTACAGCATAGACTACCTAATAGCCATAGCAGGTATTCCTATTTCCCCTTGGGTTGTTATCAATGAGTGGCAGCCAAAACGAGGGCGAGATGTGACGTTTTTTGCCACTTCTAATCCGGCTTCGGTGTATGTGCAAATGGAGCAAATTCTCTCTCAAGAAGTCACTTCATGCGACATTGAAAGCAGGGCTGAATGTTGCCCTATAGAGCCATACCGCCCGCGCATTATGGTTGTAGAAGACTCACAAAAAGTCACAGGCAAATGGTCTTGTCGCAACCTCGAAACGCAACTGCAACGCCGCTTCCCCAATCAGCGAATTCTTAGGATTGATAGCGAATCAGTAGCAGAGCCAAATCATCCAGCCTATGGCTGCATTGAGCAACTCAATGCCCAGATCCAAAACTACGATATCATCATCGCCAGCCCCACGATTGGCACTGGTGTGAGCATCAATATCCGAGGTTACTTTACAGCAGTTTTTGGCATCTTTAAAGGGGCGGTAGCCGTAAATGACGCTTTGCAAGCCCTAGCCCGGGTAAGGGATGAAAATGTGCCTTGGTTTGTTTGGACTCAACAATTTGGTTTCGGCAAAATTGGCAATGGCAGCGCTAGTTATCGAGCAATAATTAAATCTCAGCAGAAAATCATTAAAACTAATATCAAACTGTTGCACGGTGTGGATTTTGACATAGATATCGCTCACGACCCTGTTCACTTGCGGACTTGGGCTTTAATGGCAGCTAGAATCAACGTTGGAATGTGGAACTACAGAGAGGCTATTTTGGAGGGATTGAAGGCTGAAGGGCATCGGATAACATTGTGTCGAGAGACTCAATTACATCGGGAGATTAAAGTTATACAAATGCAACAATTGGCGGCTCACAATTGCCAAGACTGGGCTTTATTGGAACAGCTAACTGAGCAATCGCAAGAATTAGAAGAGGAGTTAGAAAGCTTAGAAACTGTGGCTAATTGTCTTAGTGATGAGGCAAAAATAATCAGAGAAGAGAATAAGGTTGCTGAGGCTTCAGGGGTTGCCAATGCTGAAAACATTACTCTGTCTGAATACCTGAAATTGAAGGACAAGCGGGCTAAGACGAAGCTAGAACTAGAGAAGCAGCGTAAATATCAACTGTGGGATACTTATGGAGTGCCTGTTACGCCCGAACTAAAACTCAGAGATGATGATGGCTGGTTGCCAAAAATTAGCCTGCATTATTATCTAACTTATGACCCTGAATTTGTCAGGTTGCGAGATAAAAATCACTTGGCTGGACATCAGGAAAGGGGTAAAGGTAAGGTTTGTCCCCAAGATTTGCGCTTACTTACAGCTAGGGTGGAAGCACTTAAGAAATTGGGAGTGATGGAGTTCTTTAACCCAGACAAAGAGTTTCGAGGGACTGACGCGCTTGCGATAGCTTTTGCTGAGCGGGTTAAGCTATGTTCTGTTGATGTGAAAGACTTTTTGGGCATCAGCGTCAATCCCAAGGCTTTACCAATGGAGGTAGTGCAGTATATTTTGAGGGGTAAGCTGGGCTTTACTTTGCGGCGGGTTCGCCAAGAAAGGTCGGAGGAACGAGATGCTTTAGGTAGGCAGAAACGTATTAGGGTTTACCAGTTTGAGTTTCCCCAGGATGGCAGGGAGGCGATCTTTGAGGTTTGGCAGCAGCGGGATAAAGAGGCAGTTTCTTCGCTGGAAGCTACTACTCAGTGTTTAGGAGAGGTTTCTAGTAGCACAGGGTCGGATAATAATATAGGGATATCTGAGGGTGTGTTTTCT
Organism: Microcoleus sp. N3A4; assembly: GCF_036701805.1. NCBI lineage: Bacteria > Bacillati > Cyanobacteriota > Cyanophyceae > Oscillatoriales > Microcoleaceae > Microcoleus > Microcoleus sp. N3A4. The sequence goes on along the minus strand of NZ_JAUBRJ010000064.1, from coordinate 28,706 downwards.
CAGGATTTGCCTCAACAGATTGATCGGGTGGGAACTCCCGGCACAGGGTCGGATAATAATATAGGGATGTCTGAGGTTGTGCCGCCTCTTGGTTTTCCTCAACAAAATAATGAGGTGGGAACTGTTGGCACAGGGTCGGATAATAATATAGGGATGTCTGAGGGTGTGTTTTCTGAGGATTTCCCTCAACAAAATAATGAGGTGGGAACTGCTGGCACAGGGTCGGATAATAATATAGAGATATCTGAGGGTGTGTCGCCTCTGGATGAGGAATGGGCTCACACTACTCAAGTGTTCGGAGTGGAAGCTGCGCCTGGGGAGACATTAACAACTGAAGAGATGGGAATTGTAGCTTCATATCAGGCGATAGAGCCGGAAACTCATGCTATTCCCACTTATGAGGTAAAAGTACCCCAAATAGCACCGTTTGAGCTGAAAGTTGGCTCGGTGGTGAGGTTCTGCGGTGAGGTTCAGAAATATGTCGTTAGAGCTGTTGCAGGGGCTCAGGTAATGGTGAAATCTCTGTTTTCGGGGCAATTCGTCAACACTTACGCACACCGCTTAGAGCTTGCAGAAGGGGGGACAGGATGAGTTATTTATGGCGAGCGCGATTGATGCTCAGTATTTATTCAGGAGTTGCCTGCTGCTCAACATACTTTTTAAGTTGCTCATTCGGTAATTGTCACTTCACCCATAACGAAAGCAGTAGCCACTTTATCAAATGCGCCGGAAAACCCCAACATCAACGAAACGGAGAAACAGATCCGCGCTTGGGGGAGTGAATTCGGTTGGGGATGAAAGGCGCAAAAAGTAAGTCAAATATCCAGTTAATGTCATGTAAACTTTTCGGGATTTTTGGTCGAATTCACAGATTCCGTATTAAGATGTAAAGAGTCTAAAAAATAGTAAATTGTCAATGGAAAAAGCTTACCGTTACAGATTTTACCCAACGCCCCAACAAGAAACCTTGTTGAGACGAACGGTAGGGTGTGTGCGGTTAGTTTACAACCGAGCCTTAGCACTCAGAACCGATGCTTTCTATACAGAACAGAAGCGGATTGGATATAAAGAAACTTCTGGCGCTTTAACTCAATGGAAAAAGCAGGAAGATTTGCATTTTCTCAAAGAAGTGTCCTCGGTTCCCTTGCAACAATCGTTGAGACACTTACAATCTGCCTTTAGTAACTTCTTTGAAGGTCGGGCGAAATATCCCAACTTCAAGAAGAAGCGAAATGGCGGTTCTGCAACCTTTACCAAGTCATCCTTTACCCTTAAAGAAGGTAAAGTATTCCTAGCAAAATGCGATGAACCACTCAATATTCGGTGGTCGCGTCAACTTCCAAGGAATTCTAATCCGTCATCAATGACGGTAAAACTTACACCTTCTGGTAAATGGTTCATTTCCATTTTGTGTGATACAAAAATAATGCCCAAACCCACCTCAATGAAACAAAATGGAGTGGATTTGGGCATTGATGCGTTAGTGACGACCAGTGACGGAATGAAGTTTAACAATCCCAAGTCACTGCTCCAAGCGCAGAAAAAACTCAGGCGATTAAATAAAGCTTTAGCACGAAAGCATAAAGGCTCTAATAATCGCCATAAAGCTCGATTGAAACTAGCGGGTATTCACGAAAAGATTGCCAACATCCGCAAAAATAACTTGCACAAAATAACGTCTCAACTGATTACCGAAAACCAAGTAATTGTGGCGGAGACGTTAAATGTGAAAGGGATGTTGAAGAATCACAAATTGGCTCAAGCGATCTCGGATGCGAGTTGGGGAGAATTAATCCGCCAATTAGAGTATAAAGCTAATTGGTATGGTCGTACTTTCATCAAAATTGACCAGTGGTTTCCCAGTTCAAAACGGTGTCATTGTTGTGGGCATATCATTGATAAATTGCCCTTAAAAATACGGGAATGGGATTGTCCTAAGTGCAATACCCATCACGACCGAGATGAAAATGCCGGGAAAAATATTTTAGCCGCAGGACTTGCGGTGATAGCCTGTGGAGCGACTGTAAGACCAAACTCCTATAAGGATGGCGGCGGGTGCCTTGAAGCAGGAAGTAACAGTCGTGAGGCTGTAAAAACTCGGAAGCGATCCAAAAGTTCCGAGGAATCCCCACCCTCAAAGATCTTGGCACGCAGTGCTAAGTATACGGGTGGGGAGGATGTCAAGGTTCCATCTAGCGTGCCAAGTTAGGGGTGAAATGACAGTAATGTCCGATTAATTTTTGATTAACTTTTACAGCACTTCCGGATGTTATGAGGTACAGTAGCAGCAATTAGTAAACCAGTTTTTAAGATGTTTCGGATTAATTAAGTCAAGAGCCACAGCAATTATCCTGTCAACCATTTTAGTGCTGGTTGGTGAAAACTGTCGCAATAAAGATTTGAGTTGCGACCACCATAATTCAATTGGATTAAAATCAGGAGAGTATGGGGACAAACACAAGATAGAAGCACCCACCGCTTCAATCATAGTCTTAATTGAATCTACTTTATGCGCTGGTAAGTTATCAATTCACGTCTACTGCTCCCGACCACAATTGTGGCACTAAACATTGATCGATAAATACCTCAAATGCTTGGCTATCCATCGAGTTGTCAATGGTCATTAATGCCACTACTTGCGTGAGACTAATTGCACCAATTACTGTGACTTTTTGGCCTCGATAAAAAGGTTTGACCGCATAGGCTCGCTTTCCCTAGTTGGGAACGTGCATGACTTCTGCTTAAACCTAGCAATACTCCAGTTTCATCTAAAAAGACTAGATTTTTTGGGTCGATATGCTTGACTTTTTCCCAATACTCTAATCTTAATTTCATGACTCTTTCAGTACCGGCTTGGCTACTTCTCACGGTTTTTTTTTACGATTTAATCCCAACTTTTGTAAGGCGTTACACATGGCTGTTCTACCAACCCAATTTCCGGTCTTCTGGGCAAATAACTCACACAATTCTAGTAAGGTTGCATCGGGATGTGCTGCCACTATTTCTCTCAAAGAAGCTGTGGAATTATTCAAATGACTGTATCTCGGTTTCCCGCTGGGTTTCGGCTGTAAATTACCCTCGATTTTTTGTTGCTTGACCAGTTTTTGAACTAAGCTTTTACTGACGGAAAATATCGCTGCTGTTTTTCTGATCGACAGCTTCTGCTCGATATGGGCTGCTACTATTTTGGAGCGCAAATCTACTGAGTATGCTTTCATTGGTATATTATTTTTAGTCAATTCTATTGTACCTCATAACATCCGGAAGTGCTGTAATTACCTGGATAATTTTGAATGTCACAGCTTGGAAGAATCATTGGGACCCCTACCCTTTCATTTTGCTGAACTTGATGCTGTCGTTTCAGGCAGCTTATACCGCTCCTATTGTGATGATGAGTCAAAATCGCGCTGGAGATATTGATAGAAAACGCGCACAGCAAGACCTAGATTGCGATCTCCAGGCGTTTTTATAAATTCAATTAGTGCATGAGATACTTAATAAGTTTGAGGCAGAAGAGTTAATAGACTTAAAAGCTAGACTTGAGCGGATAGAAGGATTGCTTCTGGATGTCAAAAATAATTCCCGTTCTCTGTAGCTGGTTGCTCTACACCCCCTAATAACAAAACACGGAAACCAACTACTCAAACAGGAAAGCGATCGCAAGTCCGTATCCCGGCTTTACCCCGCCCAGGTTTCCAAACCTGTTGCGATCGCTCTTCAATAAGAAATGCTAGCAGTAGTGGGGTCAGCTTTTTGGGAAATGAAAAGCGCGATAGTCGTATTTGTTCTTGAGCGAGTACAAGCTGCTCTTGATTCTGTCGAACTTCTCTGACAAACGCCAGCGTTTTATTAGTTTATGGGAATTTGTATGATAAACTCACTGCCCCGTCCTGGCGTACAAATACAGTCAATCTTACCCCCATGTTTTTCTACCACAATTGACCGGGAAATAGACAGCCCCAATCCCGTGCCAGCCCCAACTGGTTTTGTAGTGAAGAATGGATTGAAAATGTGCTCTTTTACTGATTCTGATATCCCCGGGCCATTATCAGAAATGTGGATTATAACTTGAGAAGAAGGTGAACCCAACTCCTCCTTATCGTCCTTGTCGCCATTTCCGATTTCCCATTTCTCATTCCCCACTTCAGTTTTAATCGTAATCACATTGCGATTAGCTTTAATCTTTTCATAGCTCCACCCTTGATTGTATTCTTCCATTGCATCTATAGCATTGGCAATAATATTCATAAATACCTGATTGAGTTGTCCGGGATAGCATTCTACTGGGGGCAATTTTTCGTAGTGTTTAATCACCTCAATCTCTGGACTCTGATTGTTAGCTTTCAAGCGGTGTTTCAAAATCATTAGCGAACTATCAATGCCGTCATGAATGTTGAAAGGCACTTTTTTGTCGATATCGCTGCGCGAGAAAGTTCTCAAAGAGGTACTAATATTGCGGATGCGTTCTGTTCCTTCTTTCATTGACTCGACAAGTTGAGGTAAGTCTTCTCTCATAAACTCTAAGTCGATTTTCTCTATATACTTACGCAGCATCTCGCTAGGGTTTGGTAGTTCGGCTTGATAAAGTTCTAAAATCTTCAACAGTTCTTGGATATAGGTTTCTACGTGATAGAGATTGCCATCAATGAAGCCGACGGGATTGTTAATTTCGTGGGCAACACCCGCCACTAATTGCCCAATAGAAACCATTTTCTCACTTTGAATTAATTGAGATTGTGCTTGGTGCAATTCCTTAAGGTTTGCTTTCAGTTTTTGGACGTACTCCAAGGTTCTGTTGATAGTAACTTCTAAATCATCAAAGTCAATTGGCTTAGTTAAAAAGTCAAAAGCCCCCCGATTCATTGCGGTTCTAATATTTGGCAAGTCACCGTAGGCTGACACTACTACTGTTTTGATAATGCCGTCAATTTCAGAGAGCTTTTCTAGCAAAGTCAGCCCATCCATTTCGGGCATATTGATGTCAGTTAAGACGATTTCAACAGGGGCTTCGGCTGCTAATTTTTCTAAGGCTTCTTTACCATTGCGAGCAAAAATAAATTCTAATTCATGGGCGCGGATACTTTTACGAAAACGCTGTTTAATTAAACGCTCCAAGCTAACTTCATCATCAACGACTAGAATTTTTGTGGTCATTTTCGTACCTGTTATATATTTAAGAATTATTCGTTTTTGGCAAGCTTATGATAAATTGTGTTCCCCTGCCCTGTTCAGTGTCTAGTTGGATGCTGCCCCGGTGTTGCCCTACAATGATGTCGTGGGTGAGCGATAGCCCTAAACCTGTGCCTTCTCCAGCCGGTTTGGTTGTAAAGAAGGGATTAAAGATTTTATCTTGAAGTTCTGACTCAATACCTATACCGTTATCAGCAATTGTAATTTCAACAGTTTCGCCGCGATTTTCTGTCTTCACTATTAAGGTAGGGTTAAAAGAGTCACCAAGTTCCTGTTTCTTAGTATGCACCGCGTAGCAGGCATTGTCAATCAAATTGATGAAGGCGCGGCTGAGATCGGAGGCTATTAATTCTAGTTGACCGATCGCACCATCATAATTAGTTTCTATTGTTAAGTTGAATCGATTATCTTTGGCCCGCCTGCTGTGATAAGCTAAATCAACTGCTTGAGCTAGGAGTTCGTTCAAATCGGTCAATTGGTATTGACCGCTTTCTGTACGAGCGTGCATCATCATACTTTTAATAATGTTTTCGGCTCTTTTCCCATGAAGATTGATGTCGCTAGCATTGCCTTTAAGTTCTTCTAAAATGTATTTGATATTTTCGAGAGATTCTGTGTCTAATTTATCAGAATTGTTCTCGATTTCTTCTATCAATTCCTCAGTTAACTGGACGCTAGATTCGGCAAAGTTATTAACGAAATTGAGAGGATTTCTGAGTTCGTGGGCAACTCCGGCGGTAAGAGCTCCTAAAGAGGCGAGTTTTTCTTTGGCGACAATCTGCTTTTGAGCTGCTTTGAGTTCAGCCGTTCTTTCTTCTACTTTAGCTTCTAGGGTGTGGGAATATTCTGCTAGTTGCTGATTAGCGACTGCTAATTGCTGGTTGCTTTGCTCTAAGTTGCTATACAAAAAGGCATTTTCTAAGGAAATGGCAGATTGGAGACAGAGGATGTTTAAGATTTCTGTGCGCTCTTTTGTAAAGGCTCCGGTTGTGATGTTATTTTCTAGGTAAATGACGCCGATTAGTTTGCCTTGATTGAGAATGGGAGAACACAATATTGATTGAGGTTGGTGCTGTTGGATATAAGGATCTGCGGCAAATTTTGAGTCGTTAGCAGCGCTGTTTAAGACCAGGTTTTGTTTGCTCCTGACGACATAGTTGATGGCTGAAAGCGGCAGCAATTCATTAGTCAGAGGGATTTGCTGTACTGTTACTACTTCTGGGCTAAGAGCGCTGACTTCTACTGTGAGTTGGCTTTGTTGCTGCAAGATCAGATAACCTTTTTGGGCTCCCGCATTTTCTATTAAAATTGTCATTAATTTGCTGAGTAAGCTTTCTAAGGCAAATTCGCCGGAGAGTGCTTGCGCGGCTTTCATAATGCTGGCTAAGTCTAATACTGCTGAACCCCTCGAAGTTGAGTTGGTTGCCCGGGTTGAAGCAGTTACTCTAGTTACTTCTATGTCTGAAATTTCAGGGTTTGAGGTGCGGAAAATTAGCTGGGGGTAACGTTCGTCTAAGTCTGTGACTTTGGCTGTTGCTCCCCAGCGAATGTAGCCGTAGTAAGCTTCTGTTATGTAAATTTTGGCAATTTTTTCTCGGCCGATCGCGATATAAAATTCGGCGGCGAGTTCGTTAGCTAGGGCTTCTTCTTGGATGTAGCCGTTGTTTTTAGCTCCAGTGATGGCGCGATCGTAGTAGTCTTGAGCTTTGAGGATATCGCCGGAAATTCGCGCTTTTTCAGCCTCTACTAGATCGTACTTATGCTGATAGTTAACAGGGGCGTGGTGCGCCCAGTGCTGCATTTTTTGCTGGTTTTCTTCTACTTGGAGTAGATATTGTTGTTGTTCGGTGGAGTTAGCATTAGAATAGTGACCGAGGAGGACAAGCGAATAGTAGAGGTAGTGTGCAACAAAATACATTGTTCCTAACCCACCCCCAGCATATTTCATAGCAAAAGTAGCCTGTTCAATAGCCTGAGAGTAATTTTTAAATAAATAACAGAGGATTGTTTTAGAAACATAAGCAAAAAACAGCGTCATGCTATTATTTGCGGCTTGAAAATATGGCATCATTTCTGTTTCATCAAAACTGTCTCCTATTAAACTATATTTATTGGTTACGCAGGATTGTAAATTTAAAGTAAGCTGGTGGAATAGTTGGATATTAGTCCTAAAAAAATCTAGTTTGAGTTGCCTAGTTAAATCAATGTATGACGATTGCTTTTGCGCTACAAATTCTAGTGGCTCCCCAACCCAAAAAACATGATTAGAATAGTTAAGCGCACAAACACCAGCATATTCATAATCTCCTGTCTCTAGCCCGCTTTGAAATCCCTCTAGTAAGGAGACTAGAGTCTCTCTAGCGGGTTCTTTCCAATGTCGTATCAAGCCGTTAAATGGTGCATATACTTTACTTTTAATTTGTTTTGCTTGAAATTGCTCCAACAGTCTTAAAGCCAATTGAGCAGAATAATATCCAGCATCCAGGTTTGATAAAGGCCCACACAAAATCATGCCGTAATCAACATATGCAAAAGCTGCTAGTGCCGAATTACCATATTCAACACAAAGACTAACCATCGTCAAAATTACCTGAAAAAAAGTTGTAGGCGATGTTATATAAGCAGCAGCCGCAATATTCATGAAAATCCGCATGGCTGCTAATTGATAAAGATTTGTCATCACAGGCAAAAATTCTAATTCTTCCAGCTTAGGTAACTCAACGACGCTACTGCCATCATTGAGTAGTGGAGATAGTGTTACTCCCAAAATTTCTACTACAGAAAGTCCCATTTCGATGGCTTTCACTAATTGGTTTTGTGCAATAGCAAACTGGATTTTTAACTCATACACCTTTATCTTATCCAGCAGACTTGTAGCTTGCTGCAAAACAATTTCTACCAGTTTTTCTGCTTGCTCAAAATTAGTGTTTAAATATTCCGCTTCTGCCGCTTCTACATGAAGGTTAAGCGTCAATTCATAATGACTCTGCCAGCTATTTTCTGGCAACAGTTCTAAACCAACCGTTAAATATCTAACAGCCGCATCAATTGCTGTAGATGTTTTCGCTTTCTTCCCCGCTTTCAAATTCAGATTAGCTAGTTCCTCTTTTTCCGAGGACTCTGTAATGAATTCTCTCCCAATATTAAGCTGATTGACTATATCAAAAATTGTTTCTTCTAAGGCATAATTTGCAGTCTGCTGCAACAGCAATTGACCGATTTTTAAATGAGTAACTTTTTTCTGATCTTCAGGAATAAGGGAATAGGCAGCTTGCTGTACTCTGTCGTGGAGAAACTTATACCCAACTCGAAACTCTTCAAGGGGAGTTGCATCTTGCTCAGAGGGGTCAAGCAGTAACGGTATTTTATAGTCTTTACTCAAAGGTAACAACAAACCTAATTGTAACGCTTCCCACAGATTATCTGCTATGCCAAACTGAGATTTTTCACTGACTATTGCCAAGACATCTAAATAGAAAGAGTTGCCGATACAAGCAGCTAATTTTAAGGCTTCTTGAGTAGCTTCTGGGAGTTTTTGTAAGTTTCTGGCTACTAATTGGACAACGTTGTAATCGGTAATGCCGATCGCTTGTATTTCCTCTAAGTTCCACAGCCAACGCCCTTGCTTAAAGTCAAATTGCAACTGTTTTTCTGCATACAGAGTTTGCAGCAGTTGGTTCATAAAGAAGGGATTTCCCTGGGTCTTATTGAAAATGAGGCGGCTGAGTTCTTGCGATCGCTCTGAATCTTTTAAGGTGTCGGCTATGATTAAGTTGACTGTGTTGAGCGTTAAAGGTTGGAGGACAATATTGTTAACTGTTGCTTGAGTTTTTTGTATTTCTTCGAGGGTTAACATTAAGGCATGGGTGGGACTGACTTCGTTATCGCGATAAGCTCCAATTAGCAATAAATAATCGCTATCAGCGTCAGTCATTAACAGTTGGATTAACTTGAGTGAAGCTAAATCAGCCCACTGCAAATCATCAAGAAATAAGACGAGGGGGTGGGATTCTTTTGTAAAAACGCTAGTAAATTGTTTAAAGACTAAGTTGAAGCGGTTTTGAGAGGCGGTGGGTTCGAGTTGCGGGACTTCTGGTTGACTACCTATAATCAATTCAACTTCGGGAATCACATCGATGATGACTTGACCGTTGACACCTAATGCCTCTAAAAGTTCTGATTTCCAAACGGCTATTTGTTCAGCAGTTTCTGTTAGCTGTTGGCGGATAAGTTCAGAGAAAGCTTGAATGATGGCTGCATAGGGAATGTTGCGCTTGAATTGGTCAAATTTCCCTGCGGTAAAGTAGCCCCGTTGTCGGACGATGGGTTTATGGACTTCCTGAACAACACTGGTTTTCCCAATGCCGGAGTAACCGGAAACGAGCATCATTTCCACCCCTCCTAGCCCCGGTTGAAGAGGGGCACTGACTCGCTCAAATGCTTCTAGCAATGCTGCAACTTCTGATTCCCGCCCGTAGAGTTTTTGAGGAATGAGAAATTGTCCCGATTTATCTTTTTCACCAGGGGTGAAGTGAGGGATACGTCCAGTTGCTTGGAGTTGGTTTAAGCATTCTTCTAAGTCTACTTTGAGTCCTTGGGCGCTTTGATAGCGGTCTTCAGCATTCTTTGCCATTAATTTCATGACAATAGCACTGATAGTGTTATGAACTTCGGGGTTTAGTTGCTGAATGGGTGTCGGATTTTTGGCGATGTGGCTGTAAACTAATTCTAATGGGTCAAGGCTGGTAAAAGGAAGTTGACCAGTTAGCATTTCGTAGCAGGTGATACCGAGAGAATAGAAATCAGTGCGATAGTCTAAAGTGCGATTCATTCTCCCAGTTTGTTCGGGAGACATATAGGCAAGAGTGCCTTCAAGTTCGCTGGGGTTGTTAATAGTTGGAGTTTCTCGACCCAGACGAGTGGAAATGCTAAAGTCTATGAGTTTCAGTTGCTTGGTAGTAGCATTAATGATGATGTTGCTAGGTTTTATATCTTTGTGGATGATGCGGTGTTGGTGGAGTTCGGTAATGCCGGTTGCAAGTTGCAGGGCGATGCTGAGAAATTCTTTGAGGGTTGGTTTTTTGGCGGCTAACAGTTGCTTGAGAGACGTTCCTCCCAAGTCTTCCATGATTAGGGCGTAGCTATTGCCTACATTTTCTAAGTTGTATGTTCTGACAACGCCTTCTAAGTGTAAGTTTTGAGTTATTTTATATTCGTGTCTGAGGCGAGTAATATCTTCTATAGTAGGGAATTCGGCATTTAATGTTTTAATGATGACTTGGGTGCGGTCTTTTTCTCGGATTCCTCGGTAGATGGCGTTCTTAATTCCCACTTGGACTGGCTGGGCGATGTGATAACCGGGAAGGACGAACATATTGGAATCTCCTGTACCGATAGAAGCAAGTTGTCGATTCAGTATATCTAATTTTTGGGGAAAGTAGGAATGCGATTGAGATTTTGGCGTTGCTGATTTACGGTAGAAACGGCTAAATATGCAATCCTCAAAACTATTGTCCACAAATATTCTGGGTTTTTGTATGGTTCCTTTTCGTACCTTGATTAAGCAACGCCGAAAACTGTTATATTCACCACTAGCACAAGCCCCCCAGGGGCTTTAACCCCTATCTATTTACTTACGTAAATATACTGAATTTATAAAGATTCTCTAAAGTAGCTGTCAAATAGCTTGACTTTGCTTTGAAGGTCATATAAAGTCGTCTGTGACTTCTATCACACAGAGACAGTTAACTCTGTCACCTTTTGTAATGTCTTCTGTCACAATATCTAAGGCGACGAGCAAAAATTCTCAATGCTTATCCTCGCCATCTGAAGAAAAAACGCTTCCCAAACGACTTTCGGTCAGTCACGGAGAACCCCTGACGCTGGCCCCTAGTTCCCCTACTAATCTTGCCCAAGCTCTACAACGGGCGGCAATTCATTTTCCTAATCAAGGCATTGTCTATATTGAGTCTGATAGTAAAGAGAGCATTCAATTTTATTCAGCCTTACTAGAAGAAGCCCAGCGGATTGTTGGGGGATTGAGAAAACTCGGACTAAAGCCACAAGATAAAATAATTTTCCAGTTCGAGCGCAATCAAGACTCGATCGCTGCCTTTTGGGGATGCGTTTTAGGTGGGTTTGTCCCCGTACCGATCGCGATCGCTCCCACCTACTCCGAATCTAATGGATCTGTCACAAAGCTGCACCATGCTTGGCAGATGTTAGAGCAGCCGACAATTCTAACAAACGAAAAACTAGCTCCCTCAATTCTTGCTCTGTCGCAGTCTTGGGAAGTCGAGAGCATTCAAGTTGAAACTATTGAAGAGTTGCAAACCTCTACTCCTGACAAACGCGCTGAAAATAGTAATCCCGACGATTTAGCTCTATTGCTTCTCACTTCTGGAAGCACCGGAATGCCCAAAGGGGTGATGCAAAGCCATCGCACTTTACTCAACCGATCTGCTAGTACATCCCAGATTAACCATTTTCGTAGTGAAGATATCTCCCTGAATTGGATGCCTCTCGACCACGTTGGTGGTCTAGTCATGTTTCATATTCGAGATGTTTACTTGGGTTGCAAACAAATCCATGTTGTCAAAGAAGCTATCTTGCAAAACCCGCTGTTATGGCTAGACTTGATTGAGCGCTTTCAAGCTACTGTTACTTGGGCCCCCAATTTCGCTTATGCGCTGATCAATGACCACGCTCAGAAGATTCAAGAGCAACATTGGAATTTATCCTCAATGCGGTTTCTTCTAAATGGAGGTGAGGCAATTGTTGCTAAAACAGCAAGGCGCTTTCTAGAGTTGCTTTGCCCTCAAGGACTGCCAGCTAGTGCGATGCGTCCGGCGTGGGGAATGTCAGAGACTTCTTCAGGAATTACCTTCTCACACAACTTTTCCTTAGACTCAACATCAGAACATGATGCCTTTGTAGAAGTAGGAGCTCCTATTCCCGGTGTTTCGATTCGTATTGTTGATAGCAATGACCAAGTAGTTGAGCAAGAAACGATTGGACGCTTACAGGTTAAAGGAGTATCTGTCACCTCTGGTTACTATCATAATCCAGAACTAAATCGAGAAGTTTTTACCGAGGACGGATGGTTTAATACTGGAGATTTGGGATTTCTCAACGGTGGCAGGCTGACGATTACAGGTCGTGCGAAGGACACGATCATCGTCAATGGTCTCAACTACTACAGCCATGAAATTGAAGCGGTAGTAGAAGAAGTTGATGGTGTAGAAGTCTCATATACTGCCGCCTGTGCCGTCCGAACTCCTGATAGCAATAGTGATAAGTTAGCAATCTTTTTTCATACGGCTATTTCCGAGCAGAACCGCTTAGCGTTACTACTCAAGGATATTCGAGCTAGTATTGTTAAAAAAATTGGGCTGAATCCAAATTATCTGATTCCAGTTGAGAAACAAACGATTCCTAAAACAGAGATTGGGAAAATTCAACGGAGTCAATTGAGCCAAGGTTTCGAGAGGGGCGAATTCGACAGCATTGTCAAACAGTTCGACACGCCAAAGCTACAAACTGCTCACGGCTTGCCTAAGACTGAGATTGAGAAAACAATCGGTTTGATTTGGAAAGAAGTCCTTCATCTCAATGAAGTAGGGATTCACGACAATTTCTTTGACTTGGGCGGCAATTCCTTACTGATCGCTAAGGTTGTAAGCAAATTGCAGTCAGCCTTCAAGAAAGAAATCTCCATAACCGATATGTTTCAATATCCCACTATCAAATCACTGGCTGAACATTTAGGGCAAGGGTCAGACCGACAGCTTTTCTCTAAATTAGTTCACAGTAAAATTCGAGGACAAAATCGCAGGCAGAGATTCGCAATGCCCATGCCTGTATAAATTCAAAAAACAACGTCCAAAACTCACCAAACAATCACAAAATAACCCAGGAGATAGGTTAATGAATAATGCTCTCGATGTCGCTGTAATTGGAATGTCTGGTAGATTTCCCGGTGCTGAAAATATCAACAAGTTTTGGCAGAATCTGCGAGATGGTGTAGAATCTATTTCCTTTTTGACCGATGAGGAGCTAGCAGCTTCTGGTGTAAGCGAAGACCTGCTCAAGAATCCTAACTACGTGAAAGCGGCGGCAGAACTAGAAGGCATCGACTTATTTGACGCTTCGTTTTTTGGCTACAGTCCGAAAGAAGCTGAACTGCTAGACCCTCAGATTCGCATTTTCCTGGAATGCGCTTGGGAGGCACTTGAAACTTCTGGATACAACCCTAAAGGTTACAAAGGATCGGTGGGTGTTTACGCCAGCAAAGCAGAGAGTCTGTATTTCCTGAGAAATATTTATCCAGGCCATTATGATCTTCAAGATGCCGCAATTTCAGGCAACTTAAAACTTTTTGCTTCTCATTGGAACGATTTTTTGCCGACGCGGGTTTCTTACAAATTAAATTTGAAAGGGCCAAGTATCAATGTCCAAACCGCCTGTTCTAGTTCATTAGTTGCCATCCACATTGCCCGCCAAAGTTTGCTGGCGGGTGAATGCGATATCGCTCTAGCTGGCGGAGTAATGATCGATATTCCTGAAAAAGTAGGCTATCTCCACAAAGAAGGGCAGATTTATTCTCCTGACGGACACACGCGCACTTTTGATGCGAAAGCAGGAGGCACTGTATTCGGCAGCGGCGTAGGGATTGTAGTGTTAAAACCGCTCTCAAATGCTCTTGCAGATGGGGACTGTATCTATGCAGTGATTAAAGGTTCAGCTCTCAACAATGACGGCTCGGAAAAGGTTGGCTATTGGTCTACCAGTGTCAATGGCCATGCAGAAGTGATTGCTGAAGCTATTGCTAATGCAGGAGTAGAAGCTGAAACAATTACCTATGTTGAAGCTCACGGAACGGCTACTGAGCAGGGCGATCCAATTGAGTTTGCTGGCTTGACTCAAGCGTTTTCACACTACACCAAAAAGAAAGGCTTTTGCGCGATCGGTTCGTATAAGACGAATACCGGACATCTGGATATAGCTTCTGGGGTAACAGGCTTCATCAAAACTGCGTTAATGCTCAAGCACAAGATGTTAGTACCTAGCCTGCACTTTGAAGAACCAAATCCCCAAATAGATTTTGCCAATAGCCCCTTCTACGTCAACACAAAACAACAACCTTGGACAACTGAAAATGGCATTCCTCGCCGCGCAGGAGTCAGCGCTTTTGGAATTGGCGGCACTAATGCTCATATTATCTTGGAAGAACCGCCAGAAGTAGCCCCCGTACAATCAGAAACCGAACGGCCCTTGCATTTATTCTGCCTGTCGGCCAAAACTGAAAAAGCATTGAATGAATTGGTGGCTAAATACGAAACTCACCTCGAAATATCACCAAATCAGTCCTTAGCAGATATTTGTTTTACTGCAAATGCAGGGCGATCGCACCACAATTACCGCCTGGGAATAGTAGCTGATTCCGCCAAAGATTTGCGCGAACAATTGGCAGAATTTTCTGCTGGCGAAGACTTCAGCGAAGTTATTACCAAATGCTCGAATACCAACCCACCTAAAATTGCCTTCCTATTTACCGGCCAAGGCTCCCAATACATCGGGATGGGGCGCGAACTCTACGATACTCAACCTACATTCCGCCAAACTCTCGATCGCTGCGATCGACTGCTACGCCCCTATTTAGAAGTGCCACTGCTAGATGTCCTTTATCCAGAAAAAGGCGCACCAGAAAAGGGCGTAGATTCTCCTCTCAATGAAACAGCTTATACGCAGCCAGCATTATTTGCTTTCGAGTATGCTTTAGCTCAATTGTGGCTGTCGTGGGACATCAAGCCAGATGCGGTGATGGGTCACAGTTTAGGCGAATACGTAGCCGCCTGTATAGCCGGAGTTTTCAGCTTAGAAGACGCACTAAAGCTAGTTGCAGAAAGAGGAAGGCTGATGCAAGCACTACCTCCAAACGGCGAGATGGTAGCAATTTTAGCGAATGCAGAGTTAGTAAAAGCCGCGATCGCGCCCTACCAGCCAAATGTCGTAATTTCAGCTATCAACGGCCCAGAAGAAACAGTCATTTCCGGGACTTCTGAAGCCATTTCTGCGGTACTTTCCGACCTGCAACCTCAAAAATTGTGGACGCACCGCCTAGCAGTCTCCCACGCTTTTCACTCCCCCTTAATGGCACCGATGCTAGATGATTTCCGGCAGATTGCAGCTCAAATCACCTATGCTGAACCTCAGACCGAGCTAATTTCTACGATGGGAGAAAGCGCTCAAGCCAGTGAAATTGGATGCGCTGAATACTGGTGCAATCAAATCCTGCAACCTGTAATGTTTGAGGGTGCGCTCGACTCACTTTCCACCCTAGATATTGACATTTTTCTTGAAATCGGATCGCAATCCAAATTAATAAAGATGGGGCGCAGGTGTCTCCCAGATACAACAGCAATTTGGCTATCTTCCCTCCAAAAAGAACGCTCCAACTGGCAGCATTTGCTCGCGACTTTAAAAACGTTATACGTTTATGGAGCAGATGTAAATTGGGCAGCATTTGACAAAAATTATTCCCGTCGCCGAGTGCTACTTCCTACTTACCCATTTCAGCGCCAGCGATATTGGATAGAGGCAGTAAATACAGTAGTACCTAGCGAACGGTCTACCTCAATTGCACCCGCGCATTCTATGGTTGAAGAAGCAGATATAGCGCTATCTACGGCGGTTTTAATTTCGCAACAAGCGTCTTGGCGCGACAGAATATTAAATGCACAAAAGAGCGATCGCCCCGCTTTATTAGAGTCTTATCTCTGCGATCAAGTAGTCCGAGGACTGGGAATCAAACGCTCCGAAGTATGCCTCGAAGCGTCTTTAAAAAATTTGGGATTTGATTCTTTGATGGTAGTCGAACTCAAAAATCGGATTGAGACAGATTTGGGAATTACCTTGCTAGTTAAGGAACTAATAGGGGGGCCTTCTGTCACTCAGCTAGCCCTAAAACTGAACTCTCAACTGACATCAGAAGTAGCAGAATTATCACCAAAAATTGAGATTGTAGCTCAAACAATTCCTCACGCACCTCATTTTAATTGGATCAACAAATCTGAGTTTTCTTCCTCTTCAGAAATTCGCTTATTTTGCTTTCCCTACGCTGGTGGCGGCGCTTCAATCTACCGCACCTGGCAAGATGAATTGCCCCCAGAAATAGAAGTCTGTCCGATTCAGATTCCCGGTCGGGAAAACCGCATCAACGAAGCGCCTTTTACTAAATTTACAGACTTAGTTGAAGCTTTGGTAGATGCCTTAAAACCAATGCTTGATAAACCTTTTGCATTCTACGGTCATAGTATGGGCGCAGTGCTAGCTTTTGAGGCGGCAAGGTTGCTTCGCGCTCAGTTTAACTTGTTGCCAGTTCACTTGTTTATTGGTGCAAGTATGGCTCCCCAATTGCCTAATCCTTTCCCAGCCCTCGATTTGAGTTCTCCTCTGAAGTTGACTAAATTTCTCCACAGTTTGGGAACATCATCTAAAGTGCTGCAAAACACTGAACTGACGGAGGCGCTTTTGCCGACTATAAAGGCAGATTTTATTGCTCTTGAGGGCTATCTATACAAGGAGAATGCACCACTGGATTGTCCGATTTCGGCTTTGGGAGGAAGCAAAGATCGGTTTGTCAGCCAAGAGGATATGGCAGCATGGAGTTTACATACTTCGAGCCGCTTTCACCTTGACGCTGTTTCGGGTTCTCACTTGTTTTTAGAGAGCGATCGCGAATCTGTTTTACAAACTATTTCCCGCGAACTAGCGCCCAACAAATCCCCGCAACATCGCGTCTCTTCTTTTAGCCGTTTCTTAATATCCTCTGCCCCTAACTCTCATAAGTAGAAAGGGTAAATCGTTCAAAATAAAAGTCTTTCCTCTTCTCCTATTTTGCTCCTCACACTAACACTAATCACCCAATAGGTAAAAATCATGGATACAACTTCTTTTCCCATAAGTCAAGAGCGCGTAATCAAAGGACAAGCCGTTTATACAGAAGACATTTTGTCTGAATACGATAAAATTGTTGTTGGGTTTTCATCTCGTTTTTTGTGGAAATGCTCTGCTCGCCGACTTCTCAATTTTTACAACAAAAATATTTCTGATTGCCACTTGGATGTCGGAGTTGGATCTGGATATTATTTGGACAAGTGCCGCTTTCCTTCTAAACAGCCAAAGATTGCTTTGTTGGATCTAAATGCTAACAGTTTAGATTTTACTTCAAAGCGGATTGAACGCTACAAACCGTCTTGCTATCAAGCCTCGGTATTAGAACCCCTGTCGCTGGAACCAAATCAATTTGATTCTGTAGGAATTAACTACCTACTTCACTGCCTCCCTGGAACGCTTGCCACTAAAACAGTAGCCTTCCAGCACCTAAAACCTCTGATGAAAGATGGTGCTATTCTATTTGGCTCGACTATTCTTGGTCAAGGAGTTAATCACCATTATTTAGGAAAAATAGTGATGCACATCTACAACAGCACTGGTGTTTTCAGCAATTGGCACGATAGCGTTGAAGATTTAAAGCAGGCGCTTGCATCGAATTTTTCTAGTTATTCGGTTCAAGTTGTCGGTTGCACTGCACTGTTTACGGCAAGAAAGTAAGGAATGAAAATTCAATAACTTGTACCGTTATGTATGTAGTTGCGCTTCATTTTAAGAGCGCTGAAGCGCAACAACGTACCTAAATTCAGTAGTTATTCATGGATAGAACCGTCAGACATAACCGTTCCGGCAACCGTTGCTCCCGTCAAATTTGTATCAATTAAATTAGCTCCTTCCAAATTTGCATTGCTCAATTTTGTAATAGATATCTCCCAAAAAGAAATAGTTGACCGCTCGCTCTTAAATTATAATGGAATTTTACCCGAAAAAAAAGTTAGGATTAAATCCTAAAAAAAACAATGCGGAGTAGTCAAGCTGAGACAGAAAGAGTGCAAAAATTAAGAGTTGATTACTGGGAAAAAGTGAAGGATATAGATCCTATAAACTTAGTATTTCTGGATGAAACTGGTGTAATGCTAGGGTTGGCAAGAACTCATGCCCGCCCAGAAAAGGGAACAAGAGTATACGATTTAAAACCATTTTATCGAGGGTCAAAAGTTACGGCAATTGGAGCAATTAGTATTCAAAGAATCGTGGCATTGATGAGAATGGACAATTTAATGGATGGCAAAGCTTTTGAAGTATTTGTTGAGAAATTTTTAGTCCCTGAGTTGTGGTCAGGAGCAGTAGTCATAATGGATCGCTTATCGGCCCATAAACTAGCTTCAATTACAACTATGATTGAATCTGTAGGTGCTAAAATTATTTGTTTATTACCATATTCTCCTGATTTTAACCCGTAGGGCTACGCCCCGCCGCAGGCGTATGAATTATGGTGGTCTCAACTTAAGTCTTTTTTACGAAGCTTTTTTTTAACTACAACAGAAATGGTTGATACTATAATTGCAGTTGCACTCAAATTGATGAATCCTCAACATTTAAGAAATTGGGAAAGCTAATTGCTGCTACTGTACCTCATTACAGCGGAAACCGCTGTATCTCCGCGCCTACCGTCGCGGAGTGGAAGACAGCTGAACTAACAATTCCCGCACCCGGCCTACAAACAAAGCGAGCTACTGAAACCACTTTCCGCAGAGAGTAATCCCTAGGACGATATTTTCTTAGACATTTCCCTAATAAGTCAGACAATCGGTGTAGGAGGGAGTGGTTCACGTAAAATAAACCTAATATGGCTAAATATGTACCACCAAGAATTGCTATTCAACGACTTGGAGTATGTTCAAAAACCCTTGAGCGGTGGGAAAAAGAAGGGAAAATCAAAGCGTACAGAACACCATCAGGACAGCGACGATACGACTGTGACTCAGTTGTCAATATTCCATCTACTAAACCAACCATCCTCTACGCCAGAGTTAGCAGTCGAAGTCAAAAAGCCGACCTTCTACGACAGACTGACTTTCTTCTGTCTCGCTACCCCGGATGTGAAATTATCCAAGACATCGGGAGCGGCCTCAATTTCAAACGGAAAGGTCTTATCGCCCTACTGGAACACATTTACACAGGCGACATCGGAATGGTTGTCATTGCCTCAAAAGATAGATTGTGTCGATTCGGGTTCGATCTTATCTCATGGTTTGCGGAGCGGGGCGGATGTAAAATTCTGGTTCTCAACAATTGCACACTTAGTCCAGAAAGAGAAATGGTTCAAGACATACTCGCAATCATCCATGTCTTCAGTTGTCGATTGTACGGACTCAGAAAGTACAAAAAGCAAATCATTGAAGACTCTGACGTACCGAGTGTACCCAAAGGGGGAAACCAAGAAAATCTGGATGTTGAGAATTCATGCCAATCGCAAAGTTTACAATAACGCAATTTCTTACCTAAACCAACATCAAGGAAAGTTTACCTATTACACTGTTGACAAAAAGACTAATCAGCCAGTTTTAAAAACTTCTGGGAAGCAAGCATTTCGGAGTTTCTGTAAAACTTTGGGTTACGAGATAATCCCTGAATGGTGCAAAGAGCTAGGAATAGCTCATGGCTTAGATAACGCCCTCTTCGAGGCTTATACAGCTTGGAAGAAAACTGACAAACAACCAACTCACATAGGTAAAGGGAAAAAGGCGAAAATCAATCCTTTAGCTGGACTAAGACTAGCCAAATTCAGGTCGATTCGCGACCAAAAACAGACCATTCAGTTTGACCCGGGTGATTATAAGAACGGTCATCTCATGGCTAACGCTAGCAAGGGTTTAGAAAAACCTCTTTGGACTGGGCAAGATTTTTGCTTAATCAATTACGACAAAGCTGTAGAAGTCACTTACAATAAAGGACGTTGGTTTGTGAATATGCCTGTAGAGATGGACGTTCCAGCATCTAAAAATGGTGGCAAGACCATCGCACTCGATCCAGGACTGCGCTGTTTTTTGACCGGGTTTGATGGCAATTATTTCACTGAATTTGGGAAACATGACTTTGGACGAATTGCTAGATTGTGTCAGCATTTAGATAAAATTCAATCCAAGCGTGACCAATTGAAAGGTTCGGTATTTTCCCGATTGCGTTACCGACTAAGGCAAGCAATGGAGAAAATAAGAACTAAAATCAAAAACTTGCGCTCAGAAGCTCACAAACAAGTAGGAAGTTACTTGGCGCGTAATTACGATGTCATTTACTTGCCACACTTTGAGACTTCTGAGATGGTGGCAAGAGGAAGTCGCAAACTTAATTCTAAGTCGGCAAGAGCAATGATGACTTGGGCTTTCTATCAGTTCTCACAAACCTTAGAGCATCTCTGTAATCGTTACGGTTCGAGATTGGTTAGAGTAACTGAGGAATATACCTCCAAAACTTGTACAAAATGCGGTCACATTCATAAAAAGTTGGGTGGCTCTAAAATTTTTAAATGCCCCAATTGTGTTCGTGAAATACCCCGTGATTTTAATGGCGCTTTAGGGATTTTCCTTAAAGCTTTGTGGGATACCACCATACTCTCAGACGTGTCTGATGAGTGTGCTATATTTGGATTCTCTCAGGTTGTCGGAGATTGTCTGGATTAAAAGTATCAGTGCTAATTGTGGCGACTGAACGCTCACCCGCCACTGTCCCCTCGCATTGGCGCCCGTCACGCGCGAGGCGTGAGCAAAGAAAGAAAACACAACTTTTCGCTTTCCTGAAACCGCTTAGATCCTCGTACAGCAGGTCGGAGCCTTTGAATTAATTATCAGAGGAGGTGTATTTCTCCTCAGTTAATCATCCAAAAGGCTGAAGTTAATTATCCGTTTTTTCAGCCCGTGTAGCCATGCTGCACCATGTTGTCAACTGTTGCAATCTAAAAAAGGTTAGCAATGCTTACCGCGAAAATTTTGATTTGGAGTTTTCTGTTAATATGACTATCCAAACTATCAACGATGTACTATTTCCCCCTTTCCTTTTTACCACTCTCTTTTGCTTAGCCTCAGTATTCCTGCACAAACCTGAAGCAGCCCAAGAAGAACTCACAGACAATCGAACCCAAGTAAATGTGTCAACAGTCGCAACACCATCCGATGGTATTGGCAGTGCCGTAAATGGAGCAACAATTGAAATTGAGAAACCAGCCAGATCCCATCACACTCGCCATCAGACCACAGGCAAAAAAACACCAAACAAACCAGCAAAACCAATTGATTTTGCCGCACATTCAGGCGCAAGCACAACCTCAGTTCCTGCCGTTAATACTTCACTAATTTCACTTAGGCAAGCTCGCAAAATTGCTAGCGCCATCAAAGCTGCTGCGCCAGAACTGGGGTTCAAGCAAAAAGTTAACGGCTCTGATTCCTCTATTGAATGGTTGCAGGCTCAAATCAAAAATCGGCTGGAAAATTCTCCCCTAATTGTGATGCCTATCATCCTCAAGCTTGCTCCCAAAGCGGTGATTGCAAATACCCTAGCATCTGCTACTTCCGAACTAGGTGAAAGTGCGCGTTCAGTGTCCTAACAGCGAACGAAAAGTTTCTCAACCAACCAGCGCACTCGTTTACCCTCCGAAACTTATAACAATGCCCAAGCCTTCGTAAGGCTTGGGCAGTTCTTTTGACCTGAATAAGCGATTTTCCAATAAAATCCTAATTTTTTATTAAAGGGGAACAAAACTAGCAAAACAACTTGCCAAGTGAATCAAAAAATAGTATAATCAAATTATTACAAGCGCCACTTCTATTTGAGCGTACTGTTATGGCGGCACTTAAACCTGTTACCTTCCTAGACCTCATAGATGCGATCGCCACCTTGCCAATTATCAACTTTCCTGAGAATTTAAGTCAGTTGAGTAGCAATAAAAGCCAATCTAACTGCAATAAAGGACGCGGGCGGAGGCATCCTCGGCGCAGCGCCCCGCAAGTGGCCCATCAAGCGATAAAAGCTTTTCGGCAGACTTGACGAAAGGACACTTTCGTCCAATAATAAGGGAGCTTTCATTTTGGAGGGCTGCGCCGTGAAGGTTCAAGGCAACGGGCGTGCTAAGATTTTGACGCCCGCCGAAATATCTAGGCTGTTCGACCGGGGTTTTGTTACAGCAAGGGATAGGCTTTTGTTTGCTGTGACCTTTTATTGTGCCTGTCGTATTTCAGAGGCGTTAGCTTTAACAACTCAGGACATTGTTGGCGGTGTGGTGACGCTGCGGAAAGCGACAACTAAGGGCAAGTCAGCAACGCGAACGCTGCCGCTACATCCTATGTTGGCTAAGTTTTTATTGGCTTACAATCCAGATGCGGGTTTTTTGTTTCCGGGGCGAGAGGGTACGAAGCCTTTGACACGCTCTCAGGCAGACTTGATTTTTAAAGAAGCTTGCAAACGGGTAAGAATTAAGGGAGCTTCCACACATTCGATGAGGCGGACAGCACTCACGAACTTGAGCAATGCTGGGGTGCCACTGCGGGTAATTATGGAGATATCAGGTCACAAAAATTTGTCGAGCCTCCAGCGCTATTTAGAAGTGCAGCCGGAACAGCTTGTCAAGGCGCTCGGGATTCTGAAATGAGGCGATCGCGACTTTGGTTCGCCAGATTGTTTCAACAGTTGAAGGGCTCTCCCGTAAGTCTTCTTTGAATTCAGGCGCAAGGCTCGCGATGGCTACCCATTTCTTCCCGGATGTATTTTAGCTAAAACAAAGGCAACTGCTATCCGCGACAATCCTGACTGGTTTGAGCCGCCTGCTCAAGAGTGAGGTATGAATAAGCTTTCCTGACTCTTGAGTTGTAATTGACGTAATCCCCATAACTCCATAAAAACTATCTTACGGAACCAGTCAAAGGGCAGATAGATATATACTTACTGCTGCAAATGCTAGGAAATGCCCAAATCATTAAAAATGACTCCACCAATCAACAAACCGAAGGTACTTATCAGTGCGACACCAGCAGTAAATACACCGGAATCCTGATTGTCATTACACCCACAAAATGCAAAATATTTACCCCTAAAAAATTAGATATTTAAGGTAATTTTGGTTGGTAGCGACTACTATATAACTAAAAAAAAGCTCAAAGAATTAAGCTATTTTCGGGCGAAAAGCCATTGTCAAAATCTAGGGATATTCATTCATTGATAGTCAGAAGATTGAACTGACAAATTTATCAGTACAAGACAGGTTTGGCCTTTTGACACTCCCACCCCGGTCGGGGATGGGATTCTTAAGAGATTTCGCCCTTAATATCCCAGAGAGACAATTGCTTGTACTCTGGGTTCTCGCCCACACACCGTTTGCCTTTTGGCGGTGTATTCTCTGGCGAGCGTTTGCACAATTCAGCCTCAAAAAGACTTAATTGTACTGGTTTCGGCGAGTCCCGCCGTACCATTTTTAATTTAATCAATTTGACAATATTTAACCCGTAGGTTTCGATTGCCTTAATTTTTACATTCCTTGCAGCTTGCAAATTAGCATCATCAATATGTCCGCAATTGGCACAAATAAACTTTTCACCATTGCGACTATCCTTATCAACGTGCTGACATTTGCTGCAAGTTTGACTGGTATATCTTGGGTTAACTCGATATAGTTTCTTGCCTGACTTCACAGCCAAATCTTCAAGTTTTTGAGTCAACCCATACCAACTCGCATCAGCAATACAACGATTCAATCCACGCTTAGCCGATTGACCGTTAGATAAAAACCTACCAGCCTCAGACTTAATAGGCTTGCACCGTTTCATCATGTTTTTAACCTGCAAGTCTTCGACTGCAACAGCATCGCTTCTTTCAAGAATACGTTTAGCAGCATCCCATTGATAAGATTCCCGTCGCTGTTGAATTTTGTTGTGTAATTTGCTCACTTTAAGTTGAGCTTTACCACGATTATTGCTTCCTTTGTGCTTACGGCTAACCCGCCGTTGTCTAATTCGCATTAACCGCTTAGTCTTTTTATTTGTAGCAAAACGTGGGTTATCAATACTGCTTCCATCAGACAAGTAAACTAACTTGCTCAATCCCATATCGCAGCCAGTAATGGTTTTAATTTCACTGTCTGGGATTACTGGGAAATCTGGCACTGTCTTGTTTTCGATTCTGATCGAGACGTACCAACCATTAACCTTTTGCCTAACCGTTACCGTCTTAATTTCAAATCCCTCTGGAATAGAACGCGAGTTATAAAAACGCATCCATCCAACTTTAGGCAAATATATTTTATTGCCTTTAATCTTTACTCTTCCCGGCTTGTAACTAAAGGATTTGAAATCATGGCGACGTTTGAATTTGGGGAATCCTGCACCCTTGAAAAACTTATTGAATGATTCATTAACTCTGGCAGGAATTGACTGCAAAACTCCAATATCTATATCCCGATACCAAGGTCTAGCATCTTTTAATTCTTGTAAGTTAGCATCTTGCATTAAAGATGCTGTGCGCTTGGGAGATTTATTTTCCCTTCCTTCTTTTTTTGCTTTACCACCCCCATCTTTCCAGGGATTAGTTAATTGCGTTCCCTTAACTAAACTGCAACTTAAAGGCATGATTTCAACTTGGTTTTTTAAATCACAATAGTCACCCATAATGAATTGCTGATGCCAACCATCTATTCGGTCACGCAAGCACCAATTATAAGTTGCTCGTAGCAGATCTAGCCACTGAGTTAACTTTTGGGATTGCTGTCGATTAGGTCTAAGTTTGTATTTGAAACTTAAGAGCAAACTGCATCACCTCCTAAAATTATTGTACGAGATTATTGTAGATACTAGCGACTCAACGACAATAAATATGCAAGACAAATATAGGCGCAAAATTACATCACTTACACTTATTAGATACCACTTTGTTTGGATTCCGGCTAGACGCAAGAAGGTGTTGGTTGGTGGAGTGTCTGAACGCTTAAAGCAACTATTCTGTCAAAGAGCGGCAGCCCTGTCACGCGCGCGTGAAGAAGGCTCTCAAACACCTTCCATTTGGTTGACGACGTTAGCGCAGCCGGAGAAGAGGATCGCTCGATCTGATTTTGGTCAACCGCTCACGACAATAAATCTTGTTTCTGATCGATCGCGAGTACCTAGGATGACGTAAATACGTCGTTAGCGCAGCTCTCGAAGAGGAGCGCACGCTCCTACTGGGCTGGTCAAAGAGCGGCTATCGCCGCTATTGGGAGTGACCTGCTCAATTAAGTTTCATCCATTCTTAACAATAGCGAACGCATTCACCTAGGAAAGCCTTCATCACGGGCGATCGCCCTCAAAAAAGCCAGTTAGCTGTTAAGAATTAGGATTGACTTCTATTTCAGTTAACTGGCTCCCTTTCAATTAACCACACAAAATTCAAAGAGGGATGCTATCTCGCCTTGACATCCTCACCGGGAATTGAGCCACGGTGATTCCAAGAATCACTTCTTAGACCTTTCTGCTTCATCGCAACTGCCATCAGACTGATGCCTATCCGGTCTTACGTTCGCTCCACAGACTTTCACCGCAAGCCCTGCGGCAAGAATATTTTTTGCTGCATTGATATCTCGGTCGTGGTGCGCCCCGCAGATTGGGCAATCCCATTCCCGAACATTCAATGGCATTTTTTCCATGATGTGACCGCAATTGCCACACCGCTTAGAACTCGGAAACCATCGGTCAATCTTGATTAAAGTACGACCGTACCAGTCACACTTGTATTCAAGCTGTCTTACCAACTCGCCCCAACTCGCATCACTGATGGAGAGGGCAAGTTTGGGGTTCTTCACCATATTCTTCACGGCCAAATCCTCGACGGCGATCGTTTGGTTTTCGCGCACCAATCGAGTGGTCAGCTTGTGAAGAAAATCCTTTCTCGCGTCAGCGATGGACTGATGCACCTTTGCCACTTTGAGTCGTGCCTTGTGGCGATTGTTCGATCCATGAAGCTTGCGACTCAACGCCTTCTGAGCTTTCCTGAGCTTGCGGCGTTTCGCATTGAAGCCTTTGGGGTTGGCAATCTTCTCGCCATCGCTCAAGGCAACCAGGCTGGTCACACCCAAATCTATCCCAATTTCACTGGAGCATTTTGGCAATGGCTCAATCTCGACATCCACCAGCAAGGAAACTGTCCAGCGTCCAGCAGGCGAGAGCTTCACCGTAATGGTCGATGGAGTTGCACCTGGTGGCAATTCTCGACTCCAGCGAATCGACAGGGGTTCAGAACACTTGGCAAGAAAGACTTGCCCGTCTCTGAACTTGAAGGCAGACTTGGTAAACTCTGCGCTGCCGCCGTTGCGTTTCTTCTTGAAGGTGGGGTATTTCGCCCGCCCGTCGAAGAAGTTCGAGAATGCTTTCTGAAGGTGTCTCAATCCTTGCTGCAATGGGACACAGCTAACCTCGTTGAGGAATTGCAGATCTTCCTGCTTTTTCCATTCGGTCAACATTGCCGAAGTATCGCTGTAACCGACTCGCTTCTTCTGTTCGTACCAAGCCTGTGTTCTCACAGCAAGGGCGCGATTGTAGACCAAACGAGTACAGCCCATCGTGCGTCTCAACAAGGTTTCTTGTTCAGGCGTGGGATAGAAGCGGTACTTAAAGGCTTTTTGCGTCATGTCTCACATTATAGCAATTATCCTGTGAGATGCGTAAGTTCTAATGTAAAGCCGTGCTAGAAGCACGGGGTTTCTAACCCATTTTAGCAGGAGCTAGTGGAATTAACGCATTGGCTTGACCAACAACTAACTGAAGATTCGATCCGGCGATACGTCGAAGCTGCTAATAAAGGTAATTGGACAGCGATTTCTGTACTGCAAAGATTTTTGCAACGCATCCATTAAATTTGGGTACAGCAGAATCATTACCCTTAAACGAACGCAATCTTTCCTTGTAAATCTGAGAGGAATTGGTATTAGTGCCAATTCCTAGCAACACTAATTAATGGCCAAAAAGTCTGCCTATTTCCGTAACAAAAATAAAACACAGAATCAAGTAGTAGCCATTGGAGAAAGAGCGCTTGTACAATGCGTTAAAAGCTGGTGTCCTCCCAGTAAGGAATTTACACAGCTTGATTTCAGTTGATTGATTTAGGGGAATATCGCGCTGCAATTTCTTTATCAAGAAATTTGCCTGAAAACCTGTCAAAAAAAGTCAGGTGCAATCGATTCACAGCTATGAACTTATGTCAATCTTAAAAGGAAGTCGAGATTTGATTTCGGCGCTGCCGCTAAGAGATTTGAAGGGGATGCCACCTTCAATCGAATTGCCTGCTAATTTTGCCAAAATTCACACGCCGCGCTTTGAGTGCGGCGACATGGTGCGCTGGACGGGTGTTGGCGAAGAAGCTGATTGGGGGATAGTTATTGGCAAATTTTACAACTGCGAACCGCGCCGTTGCTGTTGGATGTGGTGCTACATAATTTGGCTGGCTGCTAATTCCAAGAGCGCAGCTTGGTGTCAGTTTGATACGGCGCGGGAGGAAGATTTGGAGGGGTTTGAGGATGAAAAAGCCGCAGACTTTGACAGATAGAGAGCGCAATTTAATTGCAGCTTACAGCCAATGCCAATTGGGAATGACGCCGAAGCAGTTTTATGGCAAGTGGGCGGTGAGTTACGAGGAAATCGCTTTTATTTGTTCCCGTTCTAATTCTACAGTGCGGGGTTGGTTTAAAAAGGGAAAAAATCGAAGATTTCCTACTGCTGTTGATTTGCGCCATTTGGCAGTAATGGACTTTCTGCTGGAACATTTTGAGGAAATTCCAGAGGCACTGGCAACCTTGCTATGTCGGCTTTCTGAAGATAATAGCGTGCATTAGTAGTGGCGCGTCTGCTTGAAATTAGTGCATTGAACAATTGCCCGTGTTTTCTCAAATTGATAAACTTCAAAGCGTTTCACGGAGGCCCAGCACCCGTTATGGATCAAAGAAACTCTTTCTCCCCCTCTCCCCTTCTCCCCCTCTCCCCTTCTCCCTTCTCCCCTTCTCCCTTCTCCCCTTCTCCCCTGCGAGTTTCTGAGGAGATTTCTAATGCCTCATTTCCAAATAGACGCGCCACTATTGTTTTTGATTTTATATACATCAAGCCTTTTCAGCATCAAAAAATAATTTGAGCTGGTTTCAGCACAAATATAGTCAATTGTCAATATCACCGTGACCTGTCTTCGACAATATTGTTTCAATTAAGGTAATGGCAGGTAATCAAACACAAACACAATTTGTTACTGTTATCAGGAGGTTAAAATGACCTATTTTGAGAAGTTGCACCCGTGGTGCTTAATTCGCTTACTTCCTAATTGCCAGCGTATTGTTGTGGCGCGATTTCGCAAGAGAAACGATGCAGATGAGCATCTGCGGGTTTTGCAACGGTTGGTTAAACATCGCACATTTGTGATTATTTTTGATAGTCAAGAACAGCCAGTTTTGCCTCAAGATTGATGGGCAAAGCTTATTTTGAAGTCGAATTAGTCAAAGTACCTGCATTAGATTAATAACTCCGCTTCTCCACAATTTCTCCTAGTTAAGCTGTTGTGCATTTAAAACGCATAGTGGTATAATATAACATAATGATATTCAGACAAAGTGAATGCCTGCTAAA
>NZ_JAUBRJ010000063.1:0-47773 GCF_036701805.1 Microcoleus sp. N3A4 | reverse complement strand
CAGAGAGTCTCTCAATTACCGATAAAAGAAACCTCGCTGACGCACCTTACTAAGCCAATTAGTCGTAGGGTGCGTCAGAAGAGAGTCTCTGAATTATCGATAAAAGAACCCTATCTGACGCACCCTACTGAAGCCAAAACCCAATGATTCTAATGGGAATTTAACCTTGACAAACGGGCGGGCTTCAGGTTGAGAATCTCAACCGACTTGTTCGATATACTGAGCGAGATCGTCGCGCAGGCGGCTGAGTTCGGCTTCGGTGGTGACGCGCACGCGATCGTCCCTAACCGTAATCAGCACTTTTGCAGCAAAAGGAGTTGGCCAGATATTCGGGTTGCAGAAAACTTCCAAAAATACATCCCCTGCATACCGATATTCCATCGGTTTTTGGGGAGAAGCTTTAGCGCCAGCGGTTTTGGCTGCTACAGCTTTCAAGCTTTCCATCAAAGCTGCAATTTCGCTTTGCAAATCCCGCGCGGCTTGCGGGGAAAAGCTAAACGAGACAGAACCTTCGACTAAATTCAGTGTCAGCGGAGAAAGAGACATGGGCAATGAAATTTAACATACAATTGTTAATGATAAAAGATATAGTAACCCAAAAGAAGTACATTCCCGCTCAATTGGACTGCGAGAATGCTATTAATTAAAATTAATCTCAAGAAGCTAGGCTATATTAATGAATATAAATCTAGTCGCAAGCTAGATTCTGCAATACTTTTAACCTGTTATGACTTGATAAGCTTTAAGCTAGAAGTCAGAAAATTTGACGGCAGATCGAGGAGATTTTATGGTAGCCGATAACCGTTCCGAAATCCGCAAGGTCTTAATCATTACCTTATTGCTAAATTTGCTGGTGATGGCAATTAAAGCAGCGGTGGGATGGCTGACTGGTTCGCTCAGTTTGCTGGCAGATGCTTTGCACAGCGTCACGGACAGCGCTAATAATATTTTAGGATTGGTAACTAATCATTATGCCAACCCGCAGCCCGATCGCGATCATCCCTACGGACACCAGAAATTTGACGCTCTCGGAGCTCTGGGAATAGCTGTTTTTCTGGGAATTGCCTGTTTTGAAATTCTCAGCGGCGCTGTTGAAAGGTTGCTCAAAGGTGGCACAGTTGTCAAAATATCCCCAAATGAACTGTGGATATTGCTGATTGTACTGGGGATTAATATTTTTGTCACTTTTTACGAGCGCAGGGTTGGGAAACGTCTCGGTAGCGCGATTTTAGTGGCTGACGCCCAGCACACGATGAGCGATGTTTGGGTGACAATTATGGTAATTGCTGGGTTGATCGGTGTTTGGCAAGGGCAGGTTTGGAATATACCTCAATTGCAATCCTTAGACGTGTTTTTGTCTTTTCCTGTGGCTGTTTTGGTATTTAGCAGCGGTTGGAAAGTTTTAAGGGAAAATCTGCCTTGGTTGGTGGATGAAATGGCGATCGCACCTGAAGTTATTCTGGCGATCGCAATGGATGTGCCCGGCGTTGTTAATTGTCACTCGATCGCCTCCCGCGGCCTGATCGGGCGTCAAGTGTTTATTGAAATGCACGCGATCGTCGATGCTGTTGATGTAGAAACGGCTCACCGGATTACAGAAGAAGTAGAAGCCCGGTTGGAAGAACGTTTCAGCCCTGTACGCATCTTAATTCACGTTGAGCCCCCGGCTTACCAATCCGACCAAATTACCTACGATTCTGAAGAAAAGGAAGAAGGAAAGAGGAAGCAGGAAGGAGGAAAAATGTAGGCTGTATCCCCAGCAAACAGCAGGTTGAGCGATGAAGGAGGAAGGCGGTTTTTGCGATCGCAATTCCTCTAATTTTTTAAATGCTCTCAAGGGAATTAAAGCGATCGCACTTGATTTAGTGGCAGTTTTCCACAGGAAAAGGGGGGTTTTCCACAGAAATCGGCAAGTTTTCCACAATAGCTTTGATAATTATCGAGCAAAAGACTATTGGTACAAGTTCCGAGTTTTTTGGATTTCTACGGCCATTTTCTGTCGCAAGTCCCAAGGTAGCAGAATCTCGACTTCTGAACCTAAAGCGCGCAACCACCTCAGCGGGTAGTAGTCTGTCACTCGGTAAGTGACTTGGTAGTAAGCATCGTCGGTTGGGCGAGACTGGAGGATTTGTAAAAGTGCCGATCGGTGTTCTGGGTTGGGGGTATATTGTGTGATTAATGTGGCGGCGCGATCGTACTCTATGGCGGTACAGGTATGGTGAATGCTGATTCCTTGAAGGTAGGATTGAGCGAAAGTGCGATCGAACCGCAATACCATCAGCGCAGTTTCTTTATAAAAATCGCAGCCCCAAGCTTCCTTTAACATATCGTTAACTGTTTTGGGAGTTGGCAGGTTATTTTCCTGATATTTTTCTTTGAGTAATTGCGGAACCCGAGCATCTTGCCAATCCAAGGATTCTAGACGTTTTGAAATTATGCGATCGAGCCGATATTTGTACCAATTAATTTCACCTCTGGGGGTGCTGCCGTAGGCACACAAATATTTAGCTCGATCCATAAAGTAAATACAAACAGGATAAACAACGCACTCTTTAATCTGATTTTGATGAGCGCTGCGATAAGTTAATAGCAAAGGAGCGATATTTTGAGAATCCCACAGTTCCTGCAATTCGCTCTGAAATTGATCTACAGCATCTTGCATGGGACTAGATTCGGGTACGAGATAATCAACGTACAAAAAAACGCGGTGATTATCTTCATCAACTACCTCTTCTGAAAAATGTTCTGCTAATACGGGTAAACTAGGGTCTAGAAAACTAACCATCCCCAAAGTAGCAGCGAGATAAGCCTGTGCTTTTGGAGTCAAATTGCTGTCTGTATTGGGGTTTTCTGTTTGACTAAAAATGGGCGGTATTTGTTCAACTCGGCGGTAGTTTTTACTTCTACCCGTCACGCTGGTTAACCGTTGCAGCAAATTGCGACTTACCAAGAAATCGAAGTCATTTTGCAGCGATTTGCGTACCTGAGCGAATAACTTTTCTGCCAAGAGCTTGTCTAAATCAGCATCGGTAATAGGTAGGTGTTTTTGCAAACAATGCCGCCATTCTGTTACAGATACATTGTATTTTATGAACCACTGTTGTGTTGTTTTGTTGCAAGCACAATTCGGGTCTGAATAGTTAAGAATATCTTCCTGCTTTTCATCCTTGTAATTTTTGCCGAAGAAAGCTTCGCGCCAATCAGCATAGGTAAAGGGATTGTCAAGGGCAATATATCCCTCGTCGCTGTACAGCCAACTTACCAAAACCCACAACCTGATGGCGCGGGTGAGATTTTGCATTTGGTCGAGAGTTCCGTTGGCAAAATCCTCTAGGAGTCTGGGTTTCGGGGGATTGCTAAAGGTTGGGTTCATGGTGGGTTTAGAGATTTTTGTTGTGTTTTTTAGCGTAAGGGCGATCGGAAGGGGGTGTTTCCGATAGTATGCGATAATTGGCGTACAAGTTGAGCAAGACGGAGAAACAGGCTTTATGAGTACATCGGAGTTCGACAAGTACAAAGTTGACCACTTGTTTCTGTTGATTGGTGAGAACCCTTTGCCGAATTATGTAGCAGCGAGACTTTTGTTAAATCCAGGAGGTACGCCTTACCTTGTGTATACGACTGGTACAGAGAAGCCAGCCAAGCGTCTGCAAACAATATTGAGTAGCGAACCAATTGGTTTAAAGACAGCTCAACTTGTGCCACTCAACGATGGCGAAGCCGATGCCTATCAGATTCAAAAGGCAATACGCTCTAAGCTAGAAACTATCAAGGATGGAAAGATTGGGTTAAATTATACGGGCGGTACGAAGGCGATGGCTGTACACGCTTACAGAGCCGTTTTTAGCAAAGAGCGTCCCCAGACTGTGTTTAGCTATCTTGACCCCCGTAGATTGGAGATGTGTATCGATCGAGAAAATGGCGATCGTATCCGCATCAAAGTGAAACCAGAAGTGATTCCCGTCGAACTTGCCAAAGTTTTCCAAATACACGGATGGACGTGGCAAGAGAAATCAGATCCTATTGACAAGCCGGAATTACCTGAAGCTGCAAAAGCCTTTGCTGAATTTCATAAGAATGGTGATTTAGTGCAACTATGGCGTGATTGGTGTAATGAAGTTTTGCGGAAAGCAGCAAGAGATGAAAAAGATAAAAATAAATGGAAAAAGGAAACTAAGCTAACAGAGATTTCTACTTTGAGCCTTGAGAAACTGAAATCTAAGGAAAACATCATGAGTACCTTGAGTCATTTAGGAGTTGTGGGTGAAGATTTATCACTTCATGCTATCAAGGAGAAAGGAATCAAAAGCTTAGAATCTGCCTGTAAATGGTTAGACGGCGAATGGTTAGAGCATTATGTTTTACAACAAGTCCAAGAAATTCCTGAAGAGTTATTTATTTACGATAGCGCTACTTCATTTTGGATTCGGAATCCAATCGATCCGAAAAATACTAAATTTCAGTTTGATGTTGCCTTCATGCGAGGATATCAGCTCTTTGCGATCTCTTGTACAACTATCGCTCGTAAATCTGATTGTAAATCCAAGCTATTTGAAGCTTACATCAGAGCGCGACAACTCGGTGGGGATGAAGCGCGAGTGGCTCTAGTATGTTGTGCTAGCGAGAAAGATGTTAACGCCCTTGAAACAGAAATTGTAAATGTTTTTAATCCGGCTCCCGAAAGTGGGCAAAGAAACCACAAAATAGCCGTATTTGGACGTGATGACCTAATGGATTTAGCGAGCAGGATTGCAGAATGGATTAAGCAAAATGATAAGGATGCAAGATGAAAAATTTTACTCTCACTGTACTAGATACAACAGGAATTCAACCATACATTTTCGGTAGCAACCGCCTGCGCGAAAATATTGGTGCATCTTACCTAGTTTCTCAGGCAACAGATGACTGGGCTAGAGAAGCTTTAGATACCTTCGCGCGCAAAGATATAAATCGAAAAGTTTACGCATTCGCTCCTAAACAACATCAACCAGATGCAAAACCGCGCATCGAAGATGATGGACTAGCTGCTGAATTAGTTTATGCAGGTGGTGGCAATACAATCTTGCTGTTTTCAGATAAGAAATATGCCGTGCAATTCACTCAAATTTTGAGCAAGCGAATCCTAGAAGATGCACCAGGAATTAATCTTCTAGCTGTTCATCAAGAATTTGATTGGGATAGTCAATCTTTATATGATGTCGTTCAGAATTTGATGAAAAATGGCTTGGATGCAAAAAAACGCAGCAGAATACCTTCTGCACCATTGCTAGGTTTGGGTGTGACTGCAACTTGTCGATCGACTCAGTTAGTTGCCGTAAAGATGAGCGATCCATTTGAGGATGACGAACCCTATCTTATTTCGACAGAAATTAAAGCCAAACACAAAGTTGTTAGTGCAGCTAACGACAACCTGCAAGAAATGTTTGCCTCTGCTTTAGGTTCCTATGAATTCCCTCTAAGAACAGATAAAATGGGACGTTCTGAAGCAGATTCCAGCTATTATGCTGTAATTCATGCTGACGGTAATGGCATGGGTAAACGCTTTCAAAAGTTTGGCGAAAATCTGTCTAACCGAGACTACATTATCGCTATGCGTAAACTGTCCCACAGCGTCGCTCTGGCTGGTATCCATGCACTGAAAACAGTAATAGAGATACTGGTTAAATCGATCGAAGTACAGCCAGATGGCAAGAAAAAAGTCAAGGGTAAGTTTGAAATCAAAGATAATAATTTACCTTTTCGTCCTCTAGTCTATGGCGGTGATGATGTTACGTTCGTTTGTGATGGAAGATTGGGATTAGAACTGGCTGCAATTTTCCTGCAAGAATTTGAAAAACAGCCGCTCGTAGGTAATGAAGATGGGAAAAACCCTCTGACAGCTTGTGCTGGAATTTGTGTTGTCAAGACTCACTATCCCTTTGCGCGCGCTTACGAACTCAGCGAAGACTTGTGTCGAAAAGCGAAAAAGTTTGTTAAAGATGAAAAAAAAGGAGAGTTTTCGGCTTTAGATTGGCATTTAGCCGCTAGTGGCTTAAGCGGGTCGATCGCAGAAATTCGCGATCGCGAGTATCGGGTAAAAATTCCTGATTTCAAGGAAGTTGCCTCATTAGAAATGCGTCCTATAAGTTTGAAAAAAGAAAGAGATAGCGATTGGCGTACTTGGGAGGGCTTCACCAAAGTAGTCAAACACTTAAATGAAGATGAAGATTGGAAAGGTCGTCGAAATAAGGTGATTGCTTTACGAGATGTACTGCGTCAAGGAATTAAAGCAACTCAGAATTTTCTCAAAAACTACAGAATAAAGGATGAGCAACTGCCAACTTTCCCAGAATCTAGTGGTCGTAGTGATAATTTAGCTAAAGATGGTTGGCTCGATGGAGTCTGTGGTTACTTTGATGCCATTGAAGCAATGGACTTTTATATCTCACTGAGGGAAGAATCAGATGCCGATTTATCAACTGAAAATAAAACTGCTGAGTGATACAACTTTTGGGCGGGGAGATGGAGTCGCAGGTTTAATTGACCAAGAAGTCGAACACGATCCTTTTGGCTTTCCCTACTTGCGGGGACGTACTCTTAAAGGATTGCTGAGCGAAGAAGGCGATAACTTAATTGCAATGTTGACTAATCATCGCCCATCTTGGGAAAGGGTTGCTTGCGATTTATTCGGTAGATTGGGCAGTACCATCGGAACAATGGGTGCAGTTCATGTAGGCGATGCTTGTTTGCCGGAGGATTTACGTCAAGCTGTTGCTTTCCAGATTCAAGATAAAACTTTAACAAAAACAGAGGTACTTGATTCGCTAACAAGTATCCGTCGTCAAACTTCTATAGACCCACAATCCGGTACACCAGATGAGGGGAGTTTGCGTTCATTTCGCGTAGTTTTGCGCGACCTTTGTTTCACGGCCGACTTAATTTTTGAGAAGATGCCAAGTGATGAAATGCTATCGCTTTTAGCAGTGGGTTCGCTAGCACTTCGGCGCTTAGGGAGTGGCAGAAATCGAGGTCGCGGTCACGTTCAATGTACCTTACATGATGCAGACGGTAATGACATCACGCATCACTACGCCTACTATTTTGGAAAACAAATTAAGGAGAAAGTTGCATGAAAGCAATTACTTTAACATTACAAACTCAGCAACCAATTCTCGCTACTTCATTTCAAGGCGATCCCAACAGCGATGTATCGTACTCTTACATTCCGGGCAGTATGATTCGCGGTGCAATTATTGGGCGTTACATGAGGCAGCATCACTTGTCAGAACTTGATTTAACCAATGAAGAAGTGAAGAGATTGTTCTTCGATGCCAACAGTACGCGCTACTTAAATGCTTACCTTTTGAGTTACGAAAAGCAATCGCAACGCACTCTTCCTCTGCCTTTATCTTGGTTCAAGGATAAGGATGCAGAACTGAAGGAGGATTCACCTATAACTGTTTATGATTTCAGTATTGATAGAGGAGACGATCCAGAAACTCCTAAATCTGTGGGTGAATACTTCTGGACTAAGGAACGGGGAGTTGTCAAATTATACAAGGAAAAGCGGCGGATTAATATTCATAATTTTCGCGATCGCAAAAAAGGACGCTCTACAGACAATCAAGGTGAACTCTTCCGCTACGAGGCCCTAGATGCGGGACAAACCTTTCAATCAGTCATCCTCTGCGAAGATGGAGACGTAATTACAATTCAGATGTTATTAGTCACCGAACCAAACATCTGGTTAGGCGGTTGTCAAAGTGCCGGCTACGGACATACCAAGATTATCATCGACGACTTAAAAATTCTTAATCATTGGGATGAAATTGGAATTCCAGCAGAAGATCGTGAAAATGATGAAAATTTAAGCATTACACTTTTGAGCGGCACACTTTTAAGGAATGAATGGGGTCAACCTGTAGCAGATCCAATGTTAATTAAACAAGCTGTCGAGGAAGTATTAAACATCTCATTGCCTAAACCTAGCAATATTTTTGCTGATAGCACTTTAATTGGTGGATTTAACCGTAAATGGGGATTGCCTTTACCTCAAGTGCCAGCACTAGCAGCAGGAACTGCGATCGTTTTTGAAGGTGTTGAGATTGATGAATCACAAATTCAACAACTTGAAGCTCAGGGAATTGGAGAGAGAAGAGAAGATGGTTTTGGACGAATTGCTGTAAATTTGTTAAAAGAAAAAGAGTTTTTAGCCAGATTAGCTAAGCCATCTAGTAGCTCTACTTCCTTGAAAAAAGAAGGTTCGCGTCTTTTAGCTGAACAGATGGCACAAAGATTATTAGAGCAAAAACTAGAGGAAGCACTGCAAAAGAAAGTAGGATATTTAACTTTGCAAAAGAAAGTAGAATGTTTAACTTTGCAAGAAGGTATCAGTAACAGCCAACTGTCACGACTACAGTCTGTTGCACGACAAGGACTTCCCAATGGCGATTGTAGTTTAGTTGTCTCGCTGCTCAACAATTTACCGTCGAAGGCCAAGAATCAATTTGAACGCACAAAAATTGGCGATAAATCATTCAGACAACAGCTAGATGAGTGGCTTGAGAATCCGACTGACTGGATTCAGGGTATAGATCCAGTGAAAATTGCTGGTATTGAGCGCAAGTTTGATGACGATCGCGCCAGAGAAGATAAGTTAGCTGAAAAATATACGCTGCGGCTGATTATGGCGGTAGCGAAGAAGGCAACTAAGGAGAAAAAATGATGACTCAAGAACGTCTAAAGCGCTGTCACCGCCCGATCGCCCAACGCATCATTGTACGGGGTACGTTAATCTTAGATACGCCGACTTGCTTGGGAAGCGGTGACGCAGATAGTCCAACGGATATCGCATTGCTGAGAGATAGCGTGAGCGATCGCGCTTTACTCACGGGTTCATCCATTGCAGGTGCTTTGCGAAACTACTTGCGGGAGTACCAACACGGATACGGTGTAGAGGAACAAAAGGGCGATCGGGCTACTAACTTATTTGGTGGTACTCGTCGCGATCCTGAAGGCGAACAAAGTCCATTAATTATCAATGATGCTATCAGCAGCACTATCCCGACTGTGGAATTAAGAGATGGTGTCGCAATTGAATCCACAACAGGTACCGCAAAGAAAGGTCAAAAATACGATTTAGAACTGTTAGCAGCAGGAACCGAGTTTCAGCTTAGCTTTGAGTTGTTGATAGAAAAAAATCTTAGTCAGACTCAAAAGCAAGCATTAATTAATTTGTTAGCATTGGCTTTACGAGGTTTAGAGCAGGGCGACATCAGTATTGGCATGAAGAAACGGCGCGGGTTTGGTCGCTGTTATGTCAAAGAGTGGC
Organism: Microcoleus sp. N3A4; assembly: GCF_036701805.1. Classification (NCBI taxonomy): domain Bacteria; kingdom Bacillati; phylum Cyanobacteriota; class Cyanophyceae; order Oscillatoriales; family Microcoleaceae; genus Microcoleus; species Microcoleus sp. N3A4. The sequence goes on along the minus strand of NZ_JAUBRJ010000063.1, from coordinate 38,463 downwards.
AGGTTTGGAACTTTTACCTGGAAGATCCTGATGAGCGAATGGTATGGTTAAAATTTGAGCATTGGTCTAGGGATTTATTGCCCGATCGCGAAACTTATTCATCAATTGCTACTGCTCTGGGAGTATCATTAGAGAATGAGAAGGATGAGCGCGATCGCTTCCTCATCCACGCCACATTTCAATTAGTAGGTTCCCTCCTAATTCGTTCCGGTCAAGATTCAACCGAACGCGCACCTGATGTTGTGCATTTAAAATCTCACCGTCAGGGTGAACTGAAATCCGTATTATCTGGTACAAGTTTAGCAGGAGTATTGCGACATCGAGCCGAACGAATTGTCAATACATTGCAAGGTAATTTAGCTGTGGTCAATGAGTTATTTGGTTTTGTTGACGGTAAGCAATCTCAAGCTAGTCGTTTAGTTGTTCGCGAGACAGAGATCGAAGCGGCTAAAGATTTAGTACAAAATCGAATTGCGATCGACCGTTTTACAGGAGGTGCTTATCACGGCGCATTATTCGACGAACAACCTATATTTGGTGGTGATGAAACCCGTGTCTGTATCGAGCTAGAGTTACGGAATCCAAAAGATTATGAAATTGGATTGCTGTTGCTCTTGCTGAAAGATTTGTGGACGAGCGATTTACCTGTGGGGGGTGAAAGCAGCATTGGACGAGGACGTTTGAAAGGAATCAACGCAGACTTAATCCGACTTCATCCCCAAAATCCGAAACAATGGCAAATTAGACAAATTAATGGAAATTTGCAAATTGAGGATATATCGGATTCAAGCAAGTCAGAAACTTTAGTTAAATATGACTTAGAACAATTTGTCAAGGCTTTGTTAAAAGAATTAGGTAAGGAGGTGTAAATATGAGTGAAGATAGAGAGCCGCCAATAATAAGTTTTAAAGATGATGATGACTTACGCAGTTGGTTAAAATCTCAAGCACCATCTGTATCCGCACAAACACCTTACCTATTGGCTCATGGTGAAGATGGGATAATTTGGGGAAGGTTTGATAATCAAAAGTTAACAACTGCTGAAAAGATATTTCACAAGCCTGATTTTAAAGTTGATTTACCTAAATTGCGGTTACTCACACTGCAACAATGTCGCATATTTGGTCGAAATGGCGAAATTCTACTTTGGCGGCTTAGCGAGACAAAGTTTAAATGGCGTTTCATCGGGAATCCAAATGAAGATAAAATTCCAGAAAGTCAGATTCTTTGGGGAACAAATGGCATCAAGCGAGATAATTTTACCCTACTTTGGGATGGATCTCAGGGACTTAAACACGCTGTACCATTTGGTGATATCGAGTTGAATGGCGATCGCTTAGTTAAACCAGTACGTTTGCTCGTACATCACTACATCAGATATGAAGAAGGAACGGGTTTAGCTCGTATCTATCTCAGCCGTCTTGTCGATCTAACTACTAAACAGGAGATTAAGTCATGAATCTAAAACATTTAGAGAATGTACCAGATAATCGCCGTGCTGTTGCACCTTATAACTTTGTCGAACTCCCTGAAAAAATAGTTCCAGCAGAGCCAATACCAACACATAACTGCTACCATGACAACCGTCACACTGGCAAAATCAAGTGTACGTTGACTACTTCATCACCGTTGTACATTCGCTGTGGTATGTCCTCAACTGACTTTGCTAAGTTTGACGGTAAATTAGATGAAGATTTAACTGATGAGGAAAAAAATCAAAAGCGTAAAACTTTTGCTCCTTTTTTCGAGAATCCTGCCAATCAATATCCCACCATACCAGGTAGCAGTCTGCGCGGTATGTTACGAACGCTAGTAGAAATTATCAGCTATAGCAAAATTGACAAAGTTGCTGATAAGCAGTTAATTTATCGAGCTTTTGCTGACACTACATCTTTAGGTGAATTTTACCGCGATCGGTTACTTCAACAAGAGGGAGAACGTCAGTATTCGTTTCTCATGCAAGCTGGTTATTTGATTAAAACTCAACAAGGTTCTGGCTGGGCAATTCAACCAGCAAAGAATCTTGTTGAAGGAGCATCTTTTGCCAAAATAGATATATCGCAAATTAAGAATTTAGTGAAATCTCGTTGGTACGACATCAAACACGCTAGTAAAGTAAATATTCATGTTGAGTTAATGACTTGGCATCCTCATAAAGGAGGATTTATTGAACTGTACTATGCTAAAGCCATTCCACCATCTGGATCTAACTCTCGATGTCAAGGAGTCTTGGTAGAAACAGGCGGAATGCCAGGAAAGAAAAAAATGGAGTGTGTAATTGGTTTACCCGATGATCAAGCCACACTAATCTCAATTCCAGATAATCCAGACTCAATGATTCAGGATTATCAAGAGCAGCTAACAAAAGAGCAAAAAAAGTTACTAGGTAAAGATGGTGTTTTAAAACATATGCACCCTGTTTTCTATCTAATAGAGGAAGGCAAGCTTGTATTCTTCGGACACACAATGATGTTTCGCTTGCCGTACAAGGAATCAATTAAAAAGTTTATTCCCGAACCTAACTATAAGTTTCTTCCAGATTATCCATACAATGCTCCAACTCTCGATATAACAGAGGCTATCTTTGGGTTTGTTAGGGATACCAAACAAAAAGAAAACCAAACGCAAGCTGGACGAGTATTTATCAGTGATGCTAAGTGTCAAAGTTCTAGTGCTGGGGACATCTGGCTTAAAGGTGATATTACCAACTCAATAACACCTAAGATATTAGCTAGTCCAAACCCTACTACATTTCAGCACTATTTGGTGCAGAATAGTGCTGTTGAAAGTGAACTAAAGCACTATGAAAATCAGCCTAATAACGAAACAGTCATTCGAGGTCACAAGCTTTATTGGCATAAGGGAAGTGTTGAGCAAAGTCAGATTGAAGAAAGTAGCAGCAATAAAATTGAAGAAAAACGCTCTCAGTACACAGATATAAAACCAATCAAAAAAGATGTATCTTTTGAATTTACTATCGGCTTTGAGAATTTAAGCGAAGTTGAGTTAGGTGCTTTTTTGTGGGTGTTAGATATAGCTGCCGACAAAAATTATCGCTTATCCCTAGGCATGGGCAAACCTCTGGGAATGGGAGCAATCCAGATTATATCCGAACTTTCATTAAGTATCCGTCACCATCGTTATATTCATTTGTTCCAAGAGTGTGGCTGGGAAACAGGTGATAATTTTAAAGTTGATACTAATGAAATCAAAAAAAATTGTTTACAGAAGTTTGAGGATTATGTTCTAAAACATACTGAGGCACAATCTAAGTATTTAAAGGATGTGCCACGCATCAAAAGCCTTTTGACAATGCTGTGTTGGACTGGTGTTGTAGAAAATTCAAGCAGATATATGGAAATTGAGCGTAAGCAACAACCTTGTATTGGCAATTTAGGAAAAAATGGTAAGGCTAACGAATATAAAACTCGCCCAGTTTTACCAACTCCCTCTCAAGTGATGAAAGATGCTCAAAAAAAGAAATATCCAGGTTCTCCACAATCTTCAGCAGGTGGTAATTCTGCGGCTTGGCAACGACCAAAATGAATAAAAATATGGTACATAAAGATTACTGCCCTCAAAGAAGATGGGAGTATTAAAAGTGTAAAATGTGTGCATTGATTCGCTTTCCCCATAATAGCGATCGCACCCTCCCACTCCCCCATCCATCTCATAAAGTGCGATCGCACCCCCATCCGCTCCCCGTCATCCCCCGATTTGTGGCATTCTATATCTGAAAACCTAAAATCTAACAAAACAGCACATGAAGGAGGGCAGCAAGTACCAGCCGCTCCTAGATTATCTGCGCGAAAATCGCCATCTCGACGAAGTAACCCTCAACTTCGCCGAAATTGAGGCATTGCTAAACGGCCCACTCCCCGCTTCAGCACGCAGTCAGCAAGCTTGGTGGAGCAACCGCAAAAAGGGCGCTCTGCAAGCTACCGCTTGGATGGAGGCAGGATATCGGGTGGAAACTGTCGATATTGACGCGCAACGGGTAACATTTCGCAAGTTAATCCAGAAAATTCAGGTTCGGCACGCGGGCGATCGGGTGCAGTGGAATGGCGAACTGATCGAGGCATTACGTCTCCATATGGGGTTGACACAAGCAGAATTTGCAGAACGGTTGGGCGTTGACCAGAGGACTGTCAGTAAGTGGGAGAACGGACAGTCACCTGCTCGTTCCACGCTAAAACATCTGAATTTAGTCGCCGAAGTAGCTGGTTTCAGCTTCAGGGAAGAATCTAAAAACACAGATTAAGTTATTGACATTTTACAACTTTAAGTTGTATAGTGTTAGAGTAAGGCTTAGTTGGGCGATTGTCAAGCGCGATCGCGCCAAAAAAACAAAGCGCCCAAAAACAAAAGCCAGCGCCACAAAGAAGGCACTGGCTGGTTCAAAATAAAAACATTACCTCTATGATACACCATTCCTTGACACCTCGCCCGATTACCGAGCGAGAAAAACGAATCATTCTGCTTTACGCTGATTGCGAACTGGCGATGACTCCGCAGCAGTTCTACGCCAAATGGGATGTCCCGCAAGAAGCTCTAGCTCTCATTTGCTGTCGATCGGTTTCTACTGTGCGTCGCTGGTTTGCCAGAGGAGGCAAGCACCGCCATCCTCAACCCCACGACTTGCGTCACCTCGCCTTGATGAATTTTCTGTTAGAGCATTTTGAAGCCATTCCCCCAGAACTTTGGCAGCAACTTTGCTTACCCAATTCGTAATATTGCGTTTTCTTGTCAGCCACCTACTTTGTCAGGTGGCTTTAATTTAGCCCCGCTATAATTAAGCTGAAACAATCCATTACAAAAATACGTGTTTCAACAGTGCGAATTGCTGCTAGATGCTGACGTAGTGAAGTCAGAATTGAAACTAAGAAGCGAAAAGCGATCGCCCTTCCCACTCCCCCATTTCATCAAGGGCGATCGCAGTCAGGTTAGATGAATCCCATACTGTTCATCATCTACCCTAAAATTAATTTTGTTTAGCCTTGACTAAACGCACTGTTTAGCTTAAACTAAACAAATGTCCTGTAAAACTTACAACACCATCCATCCCAACGATCCACCAGGAATACGACCCCAAATTCTGACAGACTTGCTGGAGTTAGCGAAACTCAGCAAGCATAGCTGTTTGAAAAAAGCGATCGAAATGATTGCAGATTTACAAGCTAACGGCATGAATTCCAGATACAAAAAGCATTTAGGTGGACCTATTTACGAACTAAAATCTAGAGCAGAAGAAGGTGGTGCACGAGTTTATTTTTTCCAAATTTATCAAACAGAATTTGCCCTATGTCGCGCTGAGTGCAAAACAGAAGATGCGGCTAGTGCTGCATTACTAAATTGGACAGCCGAAGTCATCCAAGCAGCACGGAATGGACTACAAGTGCTAGTATAATTTAATCGAGGCAAAAAAATATGAAGAAAATTGACGGCAAAGTCAGCGGTTTATTGGCGGCAATCCTAGGCGAACCTGAAGCAATGGTAGAGATCGATCCTCCTGAAACTCTCAATCCGACTACGGCAGAGGAATTACAACAAAAATTGGAATATTTTCTCATTTTAGATAGTTTGGGAGAACTCCTTCAGAAAATTCGCAGCGATCGCGGATTAACTGTTAGAGAAATGGCGCGCGAAGTGCAAAAAAGTCCTGGCAGAATATCTCAAATTGAGGGAACACGCGATCGCATAGAATTGAAAACTCTGGCGCAATATGCAAATGAGTTAGGCTATGATGTCCAAATTGCTCTCGTTCCGCGAAACGATCGCGAACCAGCTCTTTTTGCTCCCATTCCACTGTCGTAAACAATAACAATGCTTAACTCCTAAGTTGAATTAGAGGCGATCGCTTTTTTCCCTACAATATCTCGCGCAGCTTACGGTTCGCGTAGCGTCTCCTAAAGAAGCGATCGCCCTTTCCCCATTCTAAAATCAGCTCAATAAAATACGCAACCTAAATCTGGTAAGCGATTATGCCATTCAGCGCTTATAAAACCGTCAGTTCAGTCCTCAAAGAATTTCAGATTACCTACACCGAATCTAATTTCATAGTAGAAACAGAGTTTCATGTCTCTGACTACTTTCGAGAAGATTTAGAATTTACAATGCGAGAGGGAGTAGTTGACAATTCTGAATTTGCAATTTGCGAAAATTTGATTTATCCAGTGCTCAAAGAAGTTTGGAAGCGCTATTACAGCGGGTTTGTTTTGTGGAGCCATCAATCTCTCACTTACGATCAATATCTTTCTGGATTTCCTGAATATATTTTAGCTAAACGTTCTTCATTAGGAAAAGTCGTCTTTGAACAACCTTACTTTTTGTTAGTTGAAGCGAAACAAGATAACTTTGAAAATGGATGGGCGCAGTGTTTGGCTGAAATGATTGCCGCACAGCGACTGAATGAAAACTCAGAGCAAGATGTTTTTGGGATTGTATCAAATGGGGGAGTCTGGCAGTTAGGCAAACTCAAATCTAATGTTTTTACTCGCAATCAAATGTTTTATACAATTCAAGAATTAAATCGACTATTTGCCGCAATCAATTACGTGTTTCAACAGTGCGAATTGCTGCTGGATGCTGAAACTGGCGATCGCAATTAAACACGCTCGCCCTTTACCCATGCTAAAATTAGCTCAATAAAATACGCAACCTAAATTTAGGAGTTTGTTATGCCATTCAGCGCTTACAAAACTGTCGATGCCGTTGTCAAAGAATTTCAGATTACCTACACCCAATCTAACTTTATTATTGAAACTGAATTCAATATCCCCGATTACTTTCGAGAAGACTTGGAAATCGTCATGCAAGATGGTGCAGCCGACTGTTCGGAATATGCCATTTGTGAAAATCTGATTTATCCTGTTTTAAAAGAAGTTTGGAAGCAATATAGGCAAAAATTTATATTGTGGAGTCACAAATCCTTAACTTATGACGAAAAGCTTTCAGGATTTCCAGAGTATATACTTGCTCAAAAGTCTCCGTTGGGAAATGTTGTGTTTGACAAACCTTACTTTTTGTTGGTTGAAGCAAAATTGGATAATTTTGAGGCGGGATGGGCGCAGTGTATGGTGGAGATGATTGCAGCGCAAAAGCTGAATGAAAAACCCGAACAAGAGGTACTTGGAATTGCTTCTAATGGAAAATTATGGGAATTTGGTAAAATTAAAGGGAATGTTTTTACTCGCAATCAAACGTTTTATACGATTCAAGAATTAGACAAACTCTTTGCTGCGATCAATTACGTGTTTCAACAGTGCGAATTGCTGCTGGATGCTGAAATTGCCGATCGCAATTAAACATTGCGATCGCACCCCATCCACGTTCGATCGATAAATCTAACTTTTGTTCGCATTAACTTTAGATTAACCGATCGGTTAAGGGGCGATCGCACGCAACAGAAAAAATGCGATCGCCCCCAAACTATCACTCGGCAAAATAGCGAATCAAAATCCGAATTACTTCACCGCGCACAGGTGAGGGTATCGGCGGGCTCCACTCCCAAATTTCTGCAACACCTTTGACGTGCAACTGGTGAATCATGCTGTCTACGCCTTTGGGAAGGCCGCAGGCAAGCAAGCGGACGGGTTGCTTGTTAACAGGGACATCGGGAATCTTTTCTCGCAGCAGTTCCGGGACTGACTTGGAAGTTGATATCATAGAGTCTCCTCCTGAATTTGGGAGTCCAAACCCCTGCCGTATCTAGATTGGAGTCAGAAGCGGTGGGGGTTTGGTTTTTGTTGTCTGAGGCTACTATAACAGTCTTGCATCAAGTTGCATCAAAACCCATCAATCTTAATCATTATTGTTCGGGCTGATGTAATGCGATACACTGAAAAGATGACTAAACCCGACAGAACAACAGTAGACATAAAAGGATTGCGCGAAAGAATTACGGCTGTTTCGGCTTTGCCAGAGTTAGCCGATCGCGCCCTGTCGTCGGTGTTGCGAATCCTAGTTACCAAAGGGCTGGAATCTTATGAAGAAAAGTTAGCCCAAAGTACCCAGCAGCAAATTTCACCGCAAACAGAGGAATCAAGCAATGATTAATTCCTTCTTTCTTTATTAGTTAGATTTAGATTTGTTAACCGCAGATATCAGCCGATGAACACAGATGAACGCCGATGGGATTTTATCTGTGTTTATCTGCGTACCCTTCCGGAAGGCTCGATCGCCTACATCTGCGGTTAACAAAACGGCGTTGCTTAATACAGGTATGAATTGAAGAGTTCTCAATTGCCATCAGCCAAGTATGGTGAGTTTTGTAACTTCTGAGAAAAGTTGGTTCATACCGTTAATCAGCAACGCCAAAAAACATTTTGCCTATTACTCCCACTCGATCGTTCCCGGCGGCTTAGAAGTAATATCGTAAACCACCCGATTCACCCCCTTAACCTCATTCACAATCCGGTTCGATATCAGTTCCAACAAATCGTAAGGAACCCGCGCCCAATCAGCCGTCATCCCGTCTTCACTCTTAATAAATCGCAGAACGATCGGGTAAGCATAAGTGCGCTTGTCCCCCATCACGCCTACACTGCGAATCGGTAGCAAAACTGCAAAAGCTTGCCAAAGTTCGCCGTACAATCCGTGGCGGTTAATTTCTTGACGAACAATGAAGTCAGCATCTCGCAAAATATTTAGTCTCTCTGCGGTAACTTCTCCTATAATCCGAATCGCCAATCCCGGGCCGGGGAAAGGTTGTCGGTTCACGATTTCTTCGGGAAGCCCGATCGACCGGCCCACTTTTCGCACTTCATCCTTAAACAGTTTTCGCAGCGGTTCGATCAGCTTAAATCGCAAATCTTTCGGCAAACCGCCGACGTTGTGGTGGCTTTTAATTTTAACAGCAACTCGCTCGCCGCTTTTCGGGTCTGCATTAGTGTCAGCCGACTCAATCACATCAGGATAAAGAGTACCTTGTGCCAGGTAGTCGAAGGGGCCGAGACGCTTCGATTCTTCTTCAAATACGTTGATAAATTCGTGACCGATCCGCTTGCGTTTTACTTCCGGATCGGTAATCCCTTCAAGTTGAGCTAAAAAGCGTTCGCGAGCATTAACATACTCAACATCAATGTGGAATTGCTCTTTAAATAATTTCACCAACCGTTCCGGTTCATACTTCCGCATAAACCCTTGGTCGATAAACATACAGGTCAGTTTGTCGCCGATCGCCTTGTGCAGCAAGAAAGCCAAAGTAGAAGAATCTACGCCGCCGGAGAGAGCCAGCAAAACTCGTTTATCCCCCACTTGCGCGCGAATTTCGCGAATCGATTCCTCCACAAAAGTAGCAGTCGTCCAAGTCGGTTCGCACTCGCAAATGTGGTAAACAAAATTGCGAATTAAAGCTATTCCCCCGATCGAGTGAACTACTTCTGGATGGAACTGAACGCCGTACAAATTTTTTTCGTGGTGAGCAACAGCAGCAGACGGAGTATTGTCCGTGTGAGCGAGGATCTCAAAACCCGACGGCAACTCGGAACAGGAGTCTCCGTGGCTCATCCACATCGTGCTGCCTTCTTCGACATTTGTCAGCAAATCCGTAGGATCGTCAATAAATAGCGATGCCTTGCCGTATTCGGCTAACTTAGCCCGCTCAACCGTTCCTCCGAGCTGCTTTACCATCAACTGCATCCCATAACACACTCCCAACACCGGTATTCCCAAATTCCAAATTTCTGGGTCGCATTGGGGAGCTCTTTCATCGTATACAGAACTCGGGCCTCCTGACAGAATAATTCCTTTAGGATTGATAGCTTTTAACTGTTCTGCCGTAGTGCGGTAAGAAATAACTTCTGAATATACTTGAGTTTCGCGAATGCGGCGAGCAATCAGTTCGGAATATTGCGAACCGAAGTCGAGAATCACGATCGTCTGGCGATCTATTTTCCCCAGAGAAGAGTTTGTTAGGACTGATTCAGTTTCTATTTGAGTAGTCACGGTTATTGCGTAATTGCTAATTGCTGATTGGGCATAACGTAGCGGAGGTATTTGTCGCGGCTTCAGTACAAGACTGAGGAAGGCGAGCAAGCATTAGTCGCTAGGAATAAATCTTATTTATACTAGATTGCTGTCAGCGATCTTAGTCGATTAATAGAGTCGAGGGCAAGCATAGATTTACTTCGATCCTTACCCTAATTAATTGAACTATTGCGTCAAAAATTGCGTCCCGAAGCAACCTAGTATAATTAAGGTCTAGGGACAGAGAATTATTACTTGTTAAATATTATCCCTGACCGATGTTTTAAACATAATTCAGGGATATTCACACTACATTAACAAATTTGGGTCAAAAATGTATCTCCTATGTCACTTTTAACAATAATTTTGCGATCGCGCCCGAACATCACCGATCCCACCGGGATTCTCAGGTTGGTGTGAGTAAAAATGCAATCCGATGAGCGCAAGTCTATTTGTCGGGCGATGTCGCCGTAAATTCGATCGACCCAATTGCTGCCAGTTTGAGCGTCCAAAGCCCGCAGTTGCCCGAGAGCGTCTTCGGCTGTCGCTGCGGCAAAAATTGCGGAACACGCATCAGCGGGCATTCCAGCTTTAGCACAGTAAGCTGTGAGAATTTCCCTGCGCCCGTCAGCGAGGTGGTGGTGAGTGTGAAAAATCCCCGCCGCCAATTTCATCAGTTTCCCGTGATAGCCAAACAGCAAAATCGATCGCACGCCCTGACATCCTGCTTCTACAAGCAGCGGGCCCAGCCAGTTAGCGGTTTTGACGAGCCGATCGGGATTAATCCCCAGTTGTCGCGCCAAATCCAAGCCGTTTTCGCCGATGCAGAACACTAAAGTGTCAAACAGTTCGGCTTTTTGTTGCAGTTGTTCGCGGTAAACTTCCAACTGTCCCGGGGCGCTCAGCGGTTGAGAAATGCCAGTTGTTCCCAGCAGCGAAAGTCCTTCTACCACGCCGAAAGCTTCGTTAGAAGTGCGAGTGGCTAGTTGACGCCCTGACGGCAGAATTAGGGTGACAGTAATTTTTTCAGACGGTGCGAGTTCTCGGCTCAGATTCGATCGCAGCAGCCGCATTGCGTAATCATAGATTGCCGCTCCTCCACCTGCTTTGTGATGTCCAATTCCCTCGCCCCCAACAATGACAATCTGCTCTCCTACTCCCCGATTCTCTCCCTCTCTCCCGCTTTCCCCCTCTCCCACTCCCCCCAATTCCACCATTGCCCAAACGGGGGTATTGCGAGTCAGATCGAGATTGTCCCCCGGATCGGAGCGAGTGATGGCTAAAGCCGTACCAGTTTTGAGTACAGATGCCTGCTCGATCGGAATTTCTGCCGTTATTTGCGGTTCCAGTAAATTTACTGATACGCTCTCTAGAGACTGAATACCCTCACGCAAGCACCGCAAAGCTGCAAGTGCTGCCGCACAGGCAAATACTGGCAGTGTATACCCGGATAAAGGTTGAGTTTTTGTCACAATCTAATGCAGAAATCCGTAAATTTGCCGGCGATCGATATCACGCAGTAGCAGTGATACCCCTCAAACATTTAAGTTTCATTCTAAGGTTTGCTATTATCAGCAGTTAGCGTGATTTTTGTCAAGTAATAATTTTGTCCTGCCAGTTGCCGATCGCAGCCACACTTTTTTTGAGGTGCGTTAGCGGAGCCCTCGTAGAGGATCGGCAACAACCGACTCCGAAGTCTTACGGGCACCTGCGGGAGATTTTCATAAAAAACGTGGAATCTCGATCGCCAGCGCTTGAAGTAACAAACTGATTCCAGAAATTAAGTACAAATACTGTAAACAAGTTCAAAAAAAAGATGGTTATAGCTATCTTCCACATACCTTGCACCCTTTTTCCTCGCATCTATCCCGTGCTGAGTACAGCTATGGTAAGGGCCTTCCTGGGGGAAGAAATATGAAGACCCCCACTACCCTCATCCAGTCAGTTGTTTCGGGTTCAACTGCTCAACTCGATGCAGAAACCACCGCATCCAACACCGTTGTTTTGCAACCCAAGGGCTGTCTCGACGGCATCGCTGTCTTAGATTTCCAAATTAATTTGGAGCAAGCTTTGGAAAGGGCAGCCCTTGGAGTTGTCGTGGATCTGCTGCAAGTGGATGCTGTCGCCCCAGAGGGAATTGCCGCGCTCGCCCGAGGGCTGGAGTTAGCAGCTATACTCGGCAAGTCGATCGTCCTTCATTCTATAGATTTAGCTAGCCGTAAACGTTTGAGAGCGGAGTGGAGGATCTCGCGCGAAATTTGTTTTGGCCCTTGGGGCGACTTATTTGACGGGGAATTCGAGCAATTTTTGGCAGGCGAAATGCTGCGATCGCTTCCTTGTTAAGCCCTAAAACCTACTTTTTTACAATTAGCAAATTTATATCTCCCAAGCGGTTGATGTCCTAGCGATCGCTTGGCGTCTATATTGATATGAATTACCCGGAAATGCCAGTCTCGCTTTCAACCTAACATCTTGAAGGCGCGGCTGGCTTTATCTTACCATGCTAGCTCAGCAATTCACCCTAGAAATATTAAATTTTATCGGTCAAAACCTGTCTCCGAATACAAGCTCCTGATTTTAATCATCGTGGAGAAAAACAAACTTGTTGCCTGGATTTAAAGCCTCCTGATTTATAGTAGAAGGAAGAAGGCTTTAGCGATCGAGGAGAGAAGGAATAAGCAATCGACCGCAGGGGTTTGGGACATTAAGAAAGTCCTAAGCGTCCGGCGCAGTTGCTATATCAGTAAAGTAAGTCTTTTCCATGAAGGTTAGAAATCCGATTTATAGGAAAAATACTGAGTAGAGCAACCATAAATAAGTAGATGAACGGGAAAATACATACAGCGTATTCCAGGTTTATGAAGTAGGGACACGGCAATGCCGTGTCCCTACGGTGGGGATCGATCTAGTCCTTCATAAATGTGGAATCTGCTGTAAGTATGTCATTGCGAACAAAACTAAGCAATCGCTCTTGTTGTGATAGCTTTAGATGCTGTTACACGGTCAAATTTATTTGTGTCTATCTACTTACACGAAGAAACCAGGTTTCCAATCGAAGTCTAGGTAAGTCCTAAGTTAAGTAAGTCTTTCGCAATCTAAAATCTTATGACTATGGTTGAACCAGTTGCAGAGTTAAATCAACCTCTATCTTTCCAGACTCCAGAAATACTAGATAATAAAATATCTCAGCTCGTTCTACCTCCAAAAACAGCTCTCAAAATTTCTAAACAAGACATTCGATCGACTCTCAAAGCCTCAATTCTAGACGGCATTTTTGCAAATGTCTTCGAGTCGGCGACCGCCGGCGTCCTGCTGAGCAACTTCTTGCTGCAACTCGGCGCCAGCAGCGTGGAAATAGGTATATTCTCGGCTATTCCGATGGTGGTAAATCTCCTGCAACCATTAGGAGCCTACATGGCAGACCGCACAACCAGTCGCTACTCCTACAACATAGGGATATTCGGAGTGTCGCGGCTGCTGTGGCTGGTGCTCGCGGTGGCAATTGTTTGGGGTTCCCAGCACGCAGACCCCCACCAACTGCTGCTGTGGACGCTGGCAACCGTCCTAGCAGCTAGCGTGCTAGGAGCTTTTGCCAGTGCTAACTGGTTTAGTTGGCTCGCCGCCGTGGTTCCTCACCGTTTGCGGGGACGCTATTTTGGCTTTCGCAACAGTGCTACGAGCTTGATTAGTTTGCTGGGAGTGCCGCTCATGGGATTGTCCGTGTCAACTTGGGGCGCAGATCCAATTTTGGGCTACGGTGTTGTTTTATTGGTGGGTGTTTTTGCGGGAATGATTAGTTTGGGGTGTCAATTCTTCATGGTAGATGTGAATCCGCAGGCATACAAAAAAGATGCACAGAGCGATCGACTTACAGAGAAAAAAGCCAAGCAAATAACAGATTTTGTCCCTTCTGTGCTGAAAGATTCTAATTTTTTAATGTTTATGCTTTACTTCAGCGTGTGGACATTTGCACTTAATCTCTGCGCGCCTTTTTTTAATATCTACCTGCTGAAAGATTTAAGCTTGGATGTGAGTTTGGTAACGATTTACACCAGCTTGAGTTCCGGGGCAAATCTGCTGCTGCTGCTGTTTTGGGGCAAGTTGGCCGATCGCTGCGGAAATCGCCCCCTGCTAATTGCTGTTGGGCTGGTGGTGGCGGTAACGCCTTTGCTGTGGTTGGGTACGGGCAATTATCCGTTTGCGGTGTGGGTGTGGCTGCCCCTGCTGCACTTGTTGGGGGGAACGACTTTAGGGGCGATCGGCTTGTGTACTAACAATATTCAAATGGAGATAGCGTCGATCGAGCAACCTTCGAGTTATTTTGCGATCGCCGCAGCAGTTTCGGGATTAGCTGGGGCTTTGGGAACTACCGCCGGCGGCTTTCTAGCCGAACTTCCCGGCATGAGTTTGGGATCGCTGTTTGCCCTCTCGGCTGGTGTGCGATTGATTGCCCTTCTGCCTTTGGTTTTGGTGCGAGAACCCCGCAGCCAGTCGCTGCGCGAGTTCCTGCCGACCTTTCTACTTGTCCCATTTAATCGGGGGTAGTAGCTGTTCGTTCAAATTTACCGATCGACAAACCAGAAAAGGCCTTCTAACTTTTCAAATATCCTCTTAGGGACTTTAGATATTTTACAATCGTTTACATAGTTGCATTTTACAGCACCTACTTAGCTGTTGACTCGCTCACTTTAAATTGAACTCCCAACATCGGAAATATGGGTAAGCTGTTCGGCATTTAAAGGAGGATAGTAGGGTGCGTCAGTCAATAAGCGTTTCCCATGTATAGTAAGTGTTCGCGAATGACGCACCTTACCTGGATCGTTAATGGTTTAAATGCCGAACAGCTTAGGTGATGCAAGTATACTAATGTTAGCAGAATTTGGTCGGCAATTGCTAATTTACACGACTGACAACCGCCACCTTTAATGATGCGGGTTGTGTTGATTTCTTGAATTTCAAGATGGCAGTTGTGCAGATTGGATACGCGAGCAATTAGCGACATTAGTTGTCGTTCGTTAACCCCGACTAATCTAGTTGCGTCTTCAGGATTTTTTTCGATATGCGCTCGGATTTGACTCTGGTAAATTTCGGGTAAAATCATGTTATAGCTTGCGAGCGATCGCACCAAGTTTCTTTTTTGGAGAAGTTTAAAACATTGAGGCGATCGCCCCGCTGTCACATCCCGGTTCCGCCAAAAGCGATCGCCCTCCACCCATGCTCAAATAAGCTCAACAAATCAGCTAAATTTGTTGGCTAGGGAATGCAGCTAAAGGCTAAACTAATCTAAGTTTTACCATAAAATTTTCTCCCCGTTCATGAACATCGCTTATTTAGTTAACCAATATCCCAAAGTCAGCCACAGCTTTGTCCGCAGAGAAGTGCTAGCAGTCGAAAAATGCGGCATGAAAGTCGCACGTTTTTCGATCCGATCCTGCGAGTCAGAACTCGTTGACGCGGCAGACAAAATAGAGCAAGAATTGACTAAAGTAATCTTAGGAGTTGGCGTACAGGGGTTAGCGTGGGGTTTGCTCCGCGTTGCCGCAACTAGACCAATTCGATTCATCGAAGCTGTGCGGTTAATGTTCAAAGTTGGCTGGCACTCGGAACGGGGGATTTTGCTGCATCTAGCTTATTTAGCAGAAGCTTGCATTCTTTTAAATTGGTTTGCAGAATCGGGTATCGCACACGTTCACGCTCACTTCGGCACAAATTCCACAACAGTTGCAATGTTGTGCCGCGTGCTTGGCGGCCCGACTTACAGTTTCACCGTTCACGGCCCTGAAGAATTTGATAAAGCCACACTTCTTTCCTTAGACGAAAAAATTAAACGATCGACCTTTGTAGCAGCGGTTAGTTCCTTCGGTAAAAGTCAGCTTTTTCGGTGGTGCGATCGCACTTTTTGGTCAAAAATTCACGTCATACACTGCGGCGTAGATGCTGCATTTTTAGCTGCACCATACGTCCCCGTACCCGCAGCGCCCCGCTTAGCTTGCATTGGGAGGCTCAGCGAACAAAAAGGTCATTTGTTATTGCTAGAATCTGCTAACTTGCTAGCAGTTCAAGGCTTAGAGTTTAAGTTGGTACTCGTAGGAGACGGGCCGCTGCGATCGGATATTGAACAGCAGATTTTGCAACTCGGCCTGCAAAATCATATAGAAATTACCGGCTGGGCCAGCGGCGATCGAGTTCAGCAAGAGATTTTAGCTTCGCGCGCAATGGTATTGCCTAGTTTTGCTGAAGGTTTGCCCGTCGTAATTATGGAAGCCCTCGCTCTCAATCGGCCCGTA
This sequence comes from Microcoleus sp. N3A4, assembly GCF_036701805.1. Taxonomy (NCBI): domain Bacteria; kingdom Bacillati; phylum Cyanobacteriota; class Cyanophyceae; order Oscillatoriales; family Microcoleaceae; genus Microcoleus; species Microcoleus sp. N3A4. The sequence goes on along the minus strand of NZ_JAUBRJ010000063.1, from coordinate 22,210 downwards.
ATTAGCACTTATGTTGCTGGCATCCCGGAACTTGTAGAACCCGGTGTTTGCGGTTGGTTAGTTCCTCCCGGTTCCGCAGAAGCATTAGCCGTAGCGATGCGCGCGGTATTGGAAGCACCTGTAGAAAAACTAGAACAAATGGGGAAAACAGGAGCAGAACGGGTTGCTCAACAACACAATGTCGATTTAGAGGCAAAAAAATTAGTCGCGCTGTTTGAGAGTGCTTGAGAATGGTGCAAAACCTATTGATTAACTGACATCTTGCACCATTATTAATAAGTCTTTCAAGGGCGGGCAGGATGCCCAACCCACAGGAAAATTAATTGTTTGTGGAACAGGCATCTTGCCTGTTCCTTTAAATAAGCTGTAATTGTTTGTAGAACGGATATCCTGCCCACCCCACAGGAAAATTAAGTGTTTGTGGAACAGGCATCTTGCCTGTTCCCTTTAAATAAAACAACTTACTTAGGAGCGTGGATTAAATAACTTCCGTAGGTTGGGTTGAGGCACGAAACCCAACAATCAAGCGTGGGGGTTGGGTGGAGTGAAACGGAGGGTTCGTTCCTCAACCCAACCTACAAAAAATGCAAGTTATTTAATTCTCATTCCTTACAAACTTTTTAAGGAATAGGAACAGACCGCAACAATCGATCGACAATCGTCTTAGCCCTCCTTCCCCCCGCCGGAATCAACCGGTGAGAAAGTACGTGCGGCGCCAAATCCTTCACATCATCCGGGGTAGCAAAATCCCGCCCAGAAATAAATGCCAAAGCCTGCGACGCCCGGTGCAAAGCCACCGCACCCCGGGGACTCACCCCCAGAGTAATCTCCTCATCCTCCCGCGTCGATCGCACCAAATCTACAATATACTGTTTCAAAGAGCCTTCCACCTTCACAGCAGCGCACAAACGGCGCAATTCCTGCACTTCTTCCAAAGAAATACAGGGCTGCAAATCTTCAACTGTAAAAGTATCAGAAAGCCGTTCCAACATTTGCAACTCTTCCAACGCAGCGGGATAGCCCAAAGTCAAAGACAAAGTAAACCGATCCATCTGCGCTTCCGGTAGCGGAAAAGTGCCTTGATATTCGATCGGGTTCTGAGTCGCAATCACAAAAAACGGCGCGGGAACATTCCGAGAAACTCCATCTACTGTCACCTGCTTTTCTTCCATCACTTCCAGCAAAGCTGACTGAGTTCGCGGCGTCGCCCGATTGATTTCATCGGCAAGCAAAACATTAGCAAAAACTGGCCCGGGCAAAAACTCAAACTCTCCGCTGCGCGGATTCCAAATATTAGTACCGGTGATATCCGTCGGTAACAAATCGGGAGTGCACTGAATCCGCTGAAACTTCCCATCGATCGATCGCGCCAAAGACTTCGCCAGCAGCGTTTTCCCCACACCCGGCACGTCTTCCAGCAGCGCGTGTCCGCCCGAAAGCACGGCTACCAGCACCAAGCGAATAGCATCGGCTTTGCCAACAATAGTCTTGCCTAGATTTTGTTTGAGCCGCTCAATATGTTGTCTCATATCCCTGATTGCTAATTGCTAATTGCTAATTGTGGATCGAACATCAAATTGCTCAAATCTTGAGTCTTTGTCTTGGGGACTGCGGATTTGTACAACTAGAATTTAGTCTGACTCATCTTGCACTATTTTTAAAACCGATCGCCCGTTCTAGATCACATACAGCATATTCGGTGGTTCGTGAAGTACACTATAAAGCTATATTGTGCGGTACGTGTTATGTAGGGTGCGTCGCTGCGGAGCAGGTTCAATGGAACTTGCAGATTGATGCGTGGCGACGCACCTTACTTACGACTCTTATTGTGTGTACCGCATATATATGGAATATGCTGTAATTATTAGACTTTAGCAGTTAAGAGGCTTCTAGCAATATCGCAATCTGCCTGAATTTGAGTTTTGAGAGCATCCAGAGAAGCGAATTTTTGTTCGGGTCGCAAAAACTCTACCAAACTCGCGCTCAAGGTTTGACCGTACAAATCCCCAGACCAATCTAACAGGTGAACTTCCACAGTGGGTTGCAGGCCGTCTACCGTCGGGCGGCAACCAACATTCATCACGCCATTGACAAAAGATAAATTTGATGCTTTGTCGGGGATTACAGATTTGGGATTTTCCCGCCGATCGGAAGAACTTCGATCTTTGAGATTTTCCCATCCATGCTTCACCGAAACTCGCACCGCGTACACGCCAAAACGCGGCAAAAATTTTTCCGGCGGCAGTTCGATATTAGCAGTAGGAAATCCGATCGTCCTGCCCAGCCGCTGTCCCCCAACCACAGTCCCGACTAAACTGTAAGGTCGCCCCAGCAACTGATTCGCTCTTGTGAGGTCGCCCGATGTCAGACCTTCGCGGATTGCAGAACTGCTGATCCGATCGCCCTCACCGCAATTGTGCAGGGGTACAAGACCAACATCAATACCGTAACCCGAGGCGATCGACTGCAAATCCGCAGCCGTCCCAGCGCGTCCCCGTCCAAACCGAAAATCAACCCCCACACTAATTCGACTCGCTTTTAGTTGGCGCACCAGAATTTCCTCGACAAACTCAGAAGCAGTCAAAGCCGCCAATTCTCGATCGAACGGCAGCAGCACAAGTTGCTCGACGCCCATTGCTGCGAGCAATTCTACCTTTTCTGCCAGGGGCGTCAGCAGTTTTTTCGGTTGACCCGTAAAGAATTCTTGCGGGTGGGGATCGAATGTCACCACGGTGCTGTAAAGTCGATCGACCCCATCAGCATCGCGATCGGAGAGGCTGTTGCCCTCTGCCTTTTGCCCGATCGAACCATCGAAATTATGGCGGCTGTCGGCTCGATCGGGCAGTGCTGCTGAGTCATTGTCGCAGGTCGCCGGATGTTCGCTTTCCAAATTTTGATCTCTGCCAGCGTTGGAGCGCAAATTTTGCCCCGACGCAAAAACCGTCCCAGAATTTGGCCCGGGCGATCGATTTAAAATTGGCTGCACGACTTGTCGATGCCCTAGGTGCAAACCGTCAAAGTTTCCCAAGGCAACAGAAGTTGGAGTCAGAGCAGCGGTACAAGAAGAAGTTACCCACACGCTTAAGATTTTGACATACTTAGCCAGATTGCGATCGCCAGTCGATTTTAGATTTTAGATTTTAGATTTTAGATTGACTCCACAGATAAATCTGGGAGATTGAACTTTGGTCTAAACTTTTTGGTTTTCCACGACTTAAGCCCGGGGCTTGTATCCGTGTTTGAGTGAGGTCAGCCCTAAATTAAATTTCCGATTTCAGAACTCAAGAGTTCAGAACCATCTGGCAACCTCAAATCCATCAGACAGGCACTTTAGGCCCTTGCACCGACGCTTCAGATAAATTGTTATTAGTAGGAGGCAGCAACTGTAAGGACAAACCTTCCCGCGCCATCAAACTGTTCGGGAACCTTTGAGCCACTTGCTCTCCCACCTTGTCTAAAAAGTCGTCATTGTGCAGCGGATCGTGGTGAAAAATCACCAACTTTTTGACATTAGCAGCCTTTGCCACCTTCACCGCCTCCTGCCAAGTCGAATGTCCCCAGCCGACCTTGCTGGTTTTCTCCGCATAATACTCCTCATCGGTATAAGTAGCATCGTAGATCAGCACCTCAGCATCCCGAGCCAAATACAGCACATTTTCGTCCAAACGATCGGGCAAATGTTCGGTATCAGTCACGTAAGCAGCCGAATACCCCCGCCAGTTCACGCGGTAGCCTATAGCTTCCCCGGGATGGTTCAACAAAGCAGTTTCGACCTTAATATCTCCGATTTCCAGCGGTTTGCCCACTTCTATATCGTTAAATTTCAGGTCTGCCCCCATAATTTGTAGGGGCACCGGAAAATTCGGGTGGAGCATCTGGTCGTTGAGCCGCTGCTGGATAGTAGCATTATTAGGAGAAGGAGCAACTGCCCCATAGATGTGAAAACAATTGCCCTTAATAAAAGCTGGGACAAAAAATGGGAATCCTTGAATGTGATCCCAGTGAGAGTGAGTAAAAAACATATGAGCTTCTACGGGCATCTGGGACAGGAGAGTTTGTCCTAAAACCCGCAATCCAGTACCGCCATCGAAAATTAGGCGGCTCTCACCCACTCTCATTTCTATACAGGGCGTGTTGCCCCCGTAACGTACTGTTTCTGCCCCGGGAGACGCTATGCTACCTCTAACGCCCCAGAAGTGAACCGTGAATTGGTTTTGCATACTAGACATGGGTTTTCCTGCAAGATTGTTCCGGCGAGCCATCGGTAAGGTGTTTACATAGTAGTAAGGGCTTTACCATCAAACCCAAGCTCTTTGACGGTCGAGTTCCCCACTTGTTGGAAGTGCCAAGAGTCTCGCTTGCCAGACAATGCAAAACTTTTGGGCTTGACAACTGAGCCATAAATTACAAGGTAGACTAATCAAGTCTCGATCGTAACTATTGTTTTCCTCTCTTCACTAGCCTAACCTCCGCAGACACACTTTGGGGCATCAGTTCTGTCTGAGTTTGGTCACAAGCCGCTGTTTCTCCAGCCTCCGCACTTGCCAAACACGATCGCGCGGTGGGTTGTTGTGCTTGCTGCTTTACCGGTTTGAACCCGGATGATGGGCTTCCTCAACTCCCATTAATTCAAAAATCTTAGCAGTTTAGGAATGCTCCTGCTAATTATCCAACAGTAGTGTCTGGATTCTCGGCCCGCCCGGAGGCTGCGCTTTGTCCAGCTAGCGGTCATTCGATTTTAGATTTTAGATTTTGGATTTTGGATTGACTTGCGCGAGATAAATTCGGGGGCTTGAGGATTTTAGATTTGAGATGCTTTCGATTGATTCCACGGATCGCGTGGCGGGTACCACCTTTGAAATTCGCTTGTCAAGCTGAACCCAGCCTCATCTGACACTGGGGGTAGCAGCGAGATCCACCTGCGGGCAAAAAGCTAAATTTTTGTCGCACATTTCTCGGCGGACTTCTCCCAGCACTCAAAATTCCCCAAATTTCTGAAATTTTAAATTTTTCTGGTTTTTGGCGCGATACTAACTCCGATCGCCATTCTGTCTCAAGAGCGATGCAGAAATATTCGCTGTTAACCTATCGTGATTTTCTCGACAATCTTCAATTGCTCTATTTTTGGTAAGGATTTCTCGGAATTGATCGCAGTTGCTGTACTCGCCACGGAGTTGAATTTCCGGTATCATAGAAGCTTAGAGTCTTGTTTGCCGAAAATCTAAATCAGTGCTAAAAAAGCCTGGATAACTTTAAGTTATTTTTCAAAAAAGTCAGTATGAATCAAGTTAAAAAAACTACAACCAATCTGAATCGATCGCCAGTGAAAGTGTCCGATCGCACATTGGAACTCGGTAATCTCCCCTTGAGCGACCTGTCTTTAGAAATGACCGATCCCCGAGCTTTGAAAGAATTTAGTCGCGATCGCCCGCCGGGAAACCCAGCAGCGACAGGTCGGACTGCCACAACAAAGCGCCGGAGGGTAGATGGCAAGACTTCCTGGGATCGATCCCCTGCGGTTTCTACCGCCTTTCTCAAGTGGTTGCTAGAGCATTTGACTCGATCGAAAGGTTGGCTGGCAGTTGTCACCCTGACAGCAGTTTGGGGGTGGTGGAACAGTCAGTTACTGTTTTCGACAGGCTTGGGGATAGCAGCGATGATGCTGGTTTACCGAGGGCAGTCGTGGGACTGGCAATTGCTCCGATCGAAAGGCGAGCAATTTTGGGAAGGCCCGAACCGCCGGTTTGTTTTAGCGGTAGGCACCGGCGGCATTGCTACCTTGGGCGCTTACATGAGTTTGGCGATTTGGGCGGACTCCGAGAGCCACTGGATGGCTTTGAGCCTGATTTTGCAGAATGTGGGCACGATCGCGATTGCAGGACTGTTGCTGCGGCAAGCGTTGAGTCTGGGAGCCTCAAAAGATGAAGTGGCGCTCGATCGCATCCTGGCGGATTTGACTGATGCTGACCCCGTGAAGCGTTTGATTGCAGTACGGCAAATGACCGATTTGGTGAATCAGGGTGGTTTTGGTTCTGTGAGTTCAGTCAAAAGTTCGACCGCCCGTTCCCGCGCCGCCGAGTGCTTTCGCCTGATGCTGAGTCGGGAACCCGAAGCTTTAGTTCGCAATGCCCTGCTCGAAGGTTTGCAGACTTGGGACGCTACTTATGGCATGGCTTTAAAATCCAAAAACCAAGTCCTCGACTACTAGCTGACCGTCAAAAGCGTAAAAAGTAATTCGATGAATATTCGGAGCTTTTACGCGCAGGGGAGCGCTAGGGGCGATCGGAGAGTTAGACCCTGCCAGATTGGGCGCCGGCATTTCATCCTGAACAATTGCGTGGCCGTCGATGTCGCAAGCAGATAAAACAGTTCGCCGCGAACTGGTGACAAGTCCTGACACGCAACGAACAGGATACTTGAAAGTTACTTCTATCAGTCCGCTTTTTGGGGCTCCCATTAACACTTTTGACCCAGAACCCGTGAAAAATGCAGGGTTTGAAGGTTGGATGGCGACGGCATTGATAAAAGTCACCCCCCAATGTGCAAACTGGTTTTCTACTACTTCAAAGCATTTCAAGTCTTCTAAAGCTAGGCGGACGATCGCCGGTACGGTGGCGCGCGATCGCACCTCTGACCCTGCGCCCGATCGTTCTGGAGTGGCGACTAAAGACTTTTTGCCGTTTAAATCCATGCTTCGACAGGCAGTATCAAATTCTGCAAACCCGTCCGATTGAAGACTTTTTGCGTCAACCATAAAACCCTCGCGATCCCGTTTCCTGAGCAGTTGCATTTTTAGTAGACCTCCCTGAGATTAGTTGTTTCTTGTGTTTGGGAATTTATAACGGCGGTGCCCGTGATTGCCAAACCTGCAATTATCGACAACCGATCGCCCGCCCTCCAACAAAGACTTTCGACCTCAAAAGCCACTGCTCCGCAAAATATGGTGATTTAATTATTCGCGATTGGCTCGCGGCTGCAAATCTGCCGTCTGTTTGAAAGCCAGATTTAAATACTCCTGCTTTCCGAGCGCCTACATACCGGGTCGGCGAACAGACTCTTTTCTGTTGAGGGGTCTTACCCATCATTTTGTTATTATCTCCGATCGGGGGTAGTTTGCAAGGGTGAGGATAACTACACAGCCGATCGGCCCAAATCGCAAAACTTACTTGCTGTCCGTAGCTTCACGCTTCACCTGTACTAAAATAGATTTAAATCATTACTCAATCTTTACAAAAGCTGCCCCTGCTTCGCAATTTTTTTATACAGAGACGGGGCGGCGGAGAAAAATCTAAAATATCACAGCGATTGAGGTTAGTTTATGCTTGTGCCCCTCGGATTCGGTCAGCGATCGATAGTTACTTCTCTCGGCAGAATGGTTTACTACACGGCTGAAAAAATGCCTTGGATCGGGTTGCCGACCTCTACTGCGGAAAATAAACCGAATTTAGTATTTTTTCACGGTTTTGGTGGCGGATCGAGTGCCTACGAATGGTCGAAAGTTTATCCGGCTTTTGCGGCCGAATATCGAATTTTAGCACCTGATTTAATCGGTTGGGGACGATCGGAACATCCGGCAAGAAATTATCAAGTTGAAGATTATATCACAACTTTGATTGAATTTGTCGAAAAAACTTGCGACAGTCCGACAGATGCGATCGCTTCTTCGCTAACGGGGGCGATCGCGATTCGAGCTGCGATCGCGCGGCCGGATCTCTTCAAATCCCTAATTTTGACGATACCCAGCGGTTTGTCAGACTTCGGACAAGATTACGGCAGCAGTTTCTTCGCTAAGCTAGTGGGCACCCCGATTTTAGACAAATTGCTCTACAGTACCGGAATCGCCACAGAAGGCGGCATCCGCAGCTTCCTAGAACAGCGCCAATTTGCAGATCCGAGCCGCGTATACCAAGAAATTGTTGATGCTTACCTCAAATCTGCTTTGGAACCAAATGCAGAATATGCTGCCCTGTCTTTTGTACGGGGAGATTTGTGCTTTGATTTGTCGCTGTACATCACTCAGCTAACAACGCCGACAGCGATTATTTGGGGAGAACAATCGCAGTTTACCGGCCCGGATATCGGTCAGCGGTTGGCCAACCTCAACCCCGAAGCTATCAAAGTTTTTCAATCTCTGGAAAACGTAGGTTTGACTCCGCAGTTAGAACTTCCGGCTGTCACTATTGGCTTAATTCGGCAATATTTAAAAGTGCTTTCCCAAGGGTGAAGAAGGAAAAAGGAAGGAAGAAGGAAGAAGGAAGAAGGAAGAAGGAAGAAGGAATTTATATTCTCTCTTCCCCCTTCCCCATTAGCAATGACTAATGACTACTGACTAATGACTACTGACTACTGACTAATGACTAATGACTAATGACTACTGACTACTGACTACTGACTACTGACTACTGACTACTGACTACTGACTACTGACTACTGACTATTCTTTCACTCGCACGTCGATGACGCTGGCGTTGAAAATGTACTTGTTGCCTTCAAGCTCTAGCGTAGTGCCAATTTTGACTTTCGTATTACCTAAAACCGGGCCATTTTCAGTAAGTTGACCTTTTCCCTCTAAGGTAAACATCATATTTTTGCTGAAGGCTTCTTCTTCTCTGGGATCGGGGAGAGCTTTCAGAGTGCCGTTGGGCTGAGGAACTGCTAGGGTTCTGGTGAGAGTTTTGACAGATTTGATGGTAATCTGACCGGAGGGTTGATTGCGGATCACCACATTGATTTTATCGCCTGGTTTGAACAAATCTTGAACGTTTGTTCCTTTGAGACCGATCGCAATTGCATCCATCTCTACAGGTTTGACACTGCTGCCGACTTGGGCGACGGAACCGCCAGAAGTGCCGGGAAAGAAGAAGATTCCGACTGCAACTAGCAGTACGATGAGAGCGGCACCTACGTCTAGAATGCTGAGTTTGCCGAACAGCCGGCCTTGAGAATCCAAAATTTTCATAAATCGCCTATTATACTGATAGCGACAGGAGTATGTTTACAAGCTCAGGACTTACGCAGACATCGATGAAAAACAGATGCTGCTATTGCTGAGCTACCGCTGGCAATGACATACTTTATTGATGCGTAAGTCCTGAAGCTAAAAGATATTACCACAACGATCGCCCAAAATCCGCATCACTTGGGCACTTAAACCAGAAGGCAGAAGGCAGTTGAGGGCGGTTGGTTGACCGCAGGGCCATCGCCCGTAACTCGCGGCGGGGTTAATCGATTTTAGATTTTAGATTTTAGATTTTAGATTGACTTGCGCGAGATAAATGCGGGGGCTTGAGGATTTTCGATTTGAGATTTTCGATTGATTCCACGGATAAATCGCGTGGCGGGTACCACCTTTGAAATTCTCGGTCAAAAATTGGCAAAAAGCTAGAATAGCAACTAAGCAGCCTCAAATTGCGTCTGCCTATTTAGTGACTTTTCCCGCTTTTCCTAAAAGTTTATCTAACTTCTCGCACGTATCACTCATGTTAAAAAGTTTTTGGTTGACTTGCCGGCGTACCTGCGGCCGGGGGATTTACCTGTTTCTGTCGCTGATTGTGGTTGCCGGGATCTGGGTAATTTCCCCGGAACCGACTCAAGCATTTTCTTTGCCTGAACTGATTTTTCGGGGCATTCAAGTTATTCAATTATCGAATATGTCCGATAGCCAAGAGGTGACTATTGGCCGCCAAATTAATCAGCAGTTGGCCAACAGCGAGTTGAAGATTGACCGCGATCGCGCCACTACATTATATGTCAACCGCATCGGTCAGCGACTCGCTCAAGAAAGCACTCGCCCGAATATTCCTTATACTTTTCAAGTGATTGACGACGACAATATTAATGCTTTTGCGACAATGGGCGGTTTTGTTTATGTGAATAAAGGTTTGATGGCGGCGGCGGACAATGAGGCCGAATTGGCAAGTGTGATCGGCCACGAAATCGGTCACATTAGTGCTCGCCACGCGATTCAACAAATGCGTCAAATGGCGATCGCCTCTGGTTTGGCTTCGGCGACAGGGCTCGATCGATCTCAGGCGGTTCAGATTGGGGTAGAACTGGCTTTGCGCCGTCCCCACAGCCGCCAAGCTGAATATGAAGCCGATCGGTTGGGATTGCAAACTATGGGGCGATCGGGCTACGCTCAATCAGGGATGGTTGATTTTATGAAAAAGTTGCTCAACAAACCTTCGCCGCCGAGCATTTTGAGCACTCACCCGGCTACTGCCGATCGAATTGCTGCTATTTCGCAGGCTATAGATCCGGATCTTGCTAGCGGTGAAGGTTTGAATAATGAGGATTACAGGCTAGAAATCCGCAGACTTTTAGGTTCGTAAAATTGTCAGGACTTACGCACAGACTCTACCTGCAGGACGATGTACACCGCACCTTACCGCTAGAAATAGTGAGTGTAAAAAATGATTCCTTGCGTAATATCGTTTCCGGTTGCATCGGAATTAATATTACCCGAAATCAGGACACGGCAGTGCCGTGTCCCTACAATTAATTGTGGTAGGGAAACGGCACTGCCGTGTCCTCGCTTGTCATTCCGGCGCAGCCGGAATTGATATAATATCGTTTCCGGTTACATCGGAATCATAAAATCGAGTCAACAGTTAACACTCAACTATTCAGTTTTTCGACCCGCCCGTCATTCGATTTTAGATTTTAGATTTTGGATTTTGGATTGACCCCACGGATAAGGAATGAGAATTAAATAACTTGCATTTTTTGTAGGTTGGGTTGAGGAACGAAACCCAACGCCACGCTTGATTGTTGGGTTTCGTTCCTCAACCCAACCTACGGAAGTTATTTAATCCACGATCCTAAATTCGGGGGCTTGAGGATTTTAGATTTTAGATTTTGGATTGATTCCACGGATAAATCGCGTGGCGGGTACCACCTTTGAAATTCTTGGTCAACAGTCAACCGATTTGAGATTTGAGATTTTTAACAGTCAACAGTCAACAGTCAACAGTCAACAGTCAACCGATTTGAGATTTGAGATTTTTAACAGTCAACAGTCAACAGTCAACAGTCAACAGTCAACAGTCAACAGTCAACCATCACGGACGGTGTAACCGGAATTGATATAAGTCGTATGATACGCTATATTTTCAAAAAAACACTTAAAATCGTCCTACTAAATTGGCAACTATTAATGCTAGTTGAACGGGCTTGACAGGTTTGGCAATATGCGTTTGAAAACCAGCTTCGATCGCCCTTTCGCGTTCTCGATCGCTCGCATACGCAGTCAGCGCGGCGGCTGGGATTTGTCCTCCGGCATCTGCAGCAAGAGCTCGCACTTCTCGTATTAAGAAATACCCATCTTCCTCGGGCATTCCGATATCGGAGATGAGCACGTCATATCTGCCGGGATTCTCAGTCAAAGCAGCGATCGCACTTCTGGCTGATTCCACCGTCAAAACCTCAGCGCCGTAGTTTTCCAGCACAAATTTTAAGAGATCGCGGGTATCAACCTCATCATCAACAACTAAAACCTGCAAATTTTCCAAAGAAGGAACGCGCTCGATCGACTCTTCGGTCAAATCTCGCAATGCAGCCGAATCTGCGGGGTTTGGCGGTGTCAACTCTCCAGGGGAGGCCAGTAGCGGCAATCTCACAACGATTGTAGTTCCTTGTCCCTCCCCGAGACTTTCGGCTTGCACCGTTCCCCCGTGCAGTTGGACAAGATGATACACGATCGACAAGCCCAATCCCAGCCCTTGATTCTTCTTAGTCGTGCTGGAATCTCCTTGGCGGAAGCGATCGAAAATATACGGTAACAACTCAGGCGCAATTCCTTTTCCGGTGTCCGTGACTCGAACTTTAGCATAATTCTCGCTCACCTCCATCACGATTTCCACTCGTCCCCCCGCCGGAGTAAACTTAATCGAATTAGATAGAATATTCCACATAACTTGCTGCAAGCGATCGATATCCCCTAACACAGTTGCAGAAATCAAATCCAAAACAATTTGAATGTTTTTTGCTTCGGCTGATAATTGAATACCCTCCCGCGCAGCTTGCACCACTAACCGCAGATCGATCGAACGGGTGACCAGTTTAAGCTTGCCGCTGGTAATCCGAGAAACATCGAGCAGATCTTCAATTAGCTGAGCTTGCGCCCTCGCGCTCCGCTCGATCACCTCTAGAGCGCGAATAGCGGCTTCTTCCTTCAATTTCCCAGTACGCAGCATTTGTGACCACGCCAGAATTGGAGTCAGGGGATTGCGGAGCTCGTGGGAGAGATTCGCCAGAAATTCGTCTTTAGTTCGGTTAGCACTTTCTGCTTGTTGGCGGGCCAACTTTTCCTGCTCCAATAACTGCGATCGCTCCGTCTCAAACTGCTTGCGATCGGTGATATCTTCGATCGACAGCAGAATCATTGAAACATTGTGTTCTGGTTCAACTTTACAAGCATTGAGCAGCAGAGTTTTCTGGCCGAGCCGAGCAAAAACCAGCTCGATCTCCAAGTTGGTAATCTCAACATTATTAATCAGAATATCTTCCAAAAGCAACCGCAATTCCGGGGTATTCCCCTGCTCGCTAGCTACATCAAACCAGGAAGTTGGGGCGGTTTCTGAAGATGAAACTTGAAACGTTTCGTATAACGCTCGATTGGCGGTGTTCACTTGCAAATCTGCATCCAGCACGATTAAAGGCGTCGGCACGCTTTCCACAATTGTTTCGGCATAGTTGCGGGCTGTTTCTACGGTGGCCACACTGCGTTTGAGAGCATCAATATCGATCAAAACTATTACCACACCCTCAATCTGGTTTTCGCTCGTCCGGTAAGGACGAATGCGGAGGGCGTACCAATATCCCGATTCTGTTTGCACTTCTTCTTCTTTGGTGTTGAGAGAATCGATCACCTCCCAAATCATCGCTTCCAAGTTGGGAAGCTCCAAATTGGAGCGGATGTCGCTAAAGGGGCGTCCGATATCCGTATAAATCAGATTGAACAGCCGCTGTGCCATTGGCGTAAAGCTGCGAATCCGCAAATCGTTTTCCAGCATTAAAATAGGAATATTGATACTGGCTAGCAAATTTGTTACGTCGTTATTAACGTGCTGCAAATCGAGATTTCGAGTGCTAAGTTCCTCGACAGTGGTAATCAGTTCTTCATTGGCAGCTTGAATTTCTTCTTTAGCCGTTTCTAGTTCCTCGTTGATGCTTTGTAGCTCCTCGTTGCTCGAAATAATTTCTTCGTTGGCAACTCTGAGGTCTTGGTTGAGATTTTCTTGCTCCTCTACCACCGCTTTCAGGTGCGATTGAGCCATAATTTTCTCATCGTCAGACTTGGCAAGTTCCTGTCTCAACCGCAATATTTCCCGCTCTAAATCTTTTGGTTCTAAGCTGTCAAAAGTGAAGTTTTCTGGGTCGATCGCAGCGGGTGAAAATTCTTTAAACAGCACCAAAAAATAGCGCGTTTCCACATTTGCAAGTTGGAACGGAATCACCTCAAAATTCACAAAATTTGTGCGATCGCCCTCTGCCAAGCTCACCCGTTCTTTTCTCACCGTCGCATTCTGAGTTTGCGCTTGATAAATTGCGGTGCGAAGCTCGACAGACAATCCTGGTACCGCCATTGCGAACAAATTTAAACTCGGCGTTCCCGGTGTTAGTCTCAAGTACCGATTGGTGTCTCCCCGCAGTTGCAAAATCTCCATCTGGTCGTTGACCACCGCACCAACAGGATTGTAGCTATTTAAAATCAATTGGTCTGTTTGGCGCTGTAAATCAAAGTTATTCGCAAAATTTGCATTCATTCGCTGCGGATTATCTACTTGGGTTGGGAGAGGGAAACTCGTCGCAAAGGAAAATGTGGGACGACTTGCTGTTAACTTTTTGGCATAAATTTTCGATAGCCCGTCCACTAAACTAAATAAGTCCAAGGATTTGCCCGTACTTTCGGAAGTGCCGAGCATCAGGAAGCCAGTTTGGTTGAGACTGTAATGAAAAATCGATAAAACTCGTTTTTGCAAAGGTTCGGCCAAGTAAATCAGTACATTGCGGCAGCTAATCAGATCGAGATTAGAAAAAGGCGGGTCGATGCCTAAGTTTTGTCTGGCGAATACGCACAGTTCCCGGACTGTTTTGGAGATGCGATATCCGCCTTCTTCAGTACGGACAAAGAAGCGGTGGCGCCGCTCTTCGGAAACGCCTAACATCAGGTTTTCTAAGTAGAAACCAGACCGGGCTTTGGCGATCGCCGTCTCGCTGATATCCGTGGCAAAAATCTGAATCGGCAGCTTCAGGTCTCGATCGTCTAAAAACTCTAACAAGCAAATGGCGATCGAGTAAACCTCTTCCCCTGTCGAACATCCCGCCACCCAAATCCGAACCGGAAATTCTGCCGATTTGTTTTGGGTAACGGCGGGGAAAACGTACTCTTTTAAGCGTTGAAAAGCTTCTAAGTCACGGAAAAAACTCGTGACGTGGATCAGAATTTCTTCATACAAAGCTGTGACTTCCGCCGGATTTTGGAGCAGATGTTGGGCGTAATCTTCCAATTTTTCTATCTTGTACAGCAGCATCCGCCGCTGCATTCGCCGGTTCAGGGTGGCCGGTTTGTAGTGGGTGAAGTCAACGCCTGTGCTCGATTTTAGCAGCGCAAAAATAGTCGCCAGGGCCGATCCCGGTGCGGGCAATTCTTCAGGGATTGTGACGGGTGGCTGCCCAGCTAGGAAGGCATGGCTGCTGAGATTTCCCAGTTGCCGCCCAATTTCTTGAGGCGGCAAAACGAAGTCTACATTACCTGTAGCGACGGCGGTATTCGGCATACTGTCGAATTTTGCTGTTTGTTCGCATTGAGCAAAAGTCACGCCTCCGGCTGCTTTGATTGCCATCAGCCCCGCGGCGCCGTCTCCATCGGCTCCCGATAAAACTATGCCGATGGATTTGTTGCCGCGATTGAGCGCCAATGAGGTAAAAAACGCATCGGCGGGCATATATTTGCCATCAATCTTCTCCCGGGGGAGCAGTCTGAACACCCCTTCCACCAGCAGCTTGGTATTCGGCGGAATGACGTAGACACGGTTCGGCTCTACAGTCATCCCGTCTTCCACCTCAAGCACGGGCATTTGCGTGGTTCTGGCGAGAATCTCGGTCAGCAGGCTTTTGCGATTGGGCGATAAGTGCTGGATCAGCACAAATGCCATGCCGGTATCTGCGGGTAAGTGACTCAGCAACTGCATGAATGCTTCCAACCCTCCTGCAGAAGCCGCAATCCCGACGACGGGAAAGGGGGCGTCGGTTTTGGCTTCGGAATCTAGATCGATCGCGCTAGGGTCGATCGGTGGGAATGTACTGTCATCAGATAAGTTCATAAAAATTAATTTTAAATACGGCAGATTAGCAGCTAGCTAATGTTGTCAGCCTGGGATTTACTAATATCCCCTATCCTAATAGGACTTTATTTGGCTGAGTTTACGCAACTGCCTGAAGGATTAAGTACAGTATTGTAGCGATTCAAAACTTTAAGGGGAAAAAATAAAAATAATGAAAAAAATCGGTTTTACAGCATATTCCATGTATAGCGGTTCGAGCGAAAGATGAGGTACGTAGTTGGGCTTCAGCCCTCTTAGTTTGGGTGGTTATGTAAGCTGTCAGTCATACCTCATCTTTTTGAGAAAGGCTATATATGCGGTACACACAACAAGGGTCGTAAGTAAGGTGCGTCGCCACCAGTCAATCTGCAAGTTCCATTAAACATCAGCAGCGACGCACCCTACATAACTGGTTCGCGACAGAAAAATTATTTTTTTAAAAAAAATAATTTTTCTGTAATTGCTAAATTTTATCTCATTGTTCGGATCGGCAAAGCAATCGCCAAGATGGCGATCGCCTGACGTTTTGTGACATGGGGCGATCGGCTTAAGTTGATACCAATGCACAATGTTGTTTCCCTACAAGATTAGGACACCACAATGTTGTTTCCGTACAAAATAGGATCGCGAATTAAATAACTTACAATTTTAATTGTTATGGTGGGATGGGCGTCTCGCCCGCCCTTTTTGGACGGGCGGGACGCCCACCCCACAAACTTATGTATAGCGGTTCTCAGAAAGATGAGGTACGTTGTTGGGCTTGGGCCCTCAAGCGTCTGGCTGGTTATGTAAGCTGTCAGTCATACCTCATCTTTTTGAGAAAGGCTATAAGTTATTTAATTCTCATTCCATAATACTTGATTCTTCAGTCCGCCTCGGCTCGGACTTCGCGTGACAAGAAGCGGTTTCAAACGCCGAGTCCGATCGGGGGTTTTTAACGCGAATTGGGAGCATCCCAATTTGGTAAAAAGCGTTTTTTACGAGTGCGAGCGTCTCGCGAGCGGCATATCGGGGGTTTTTAACGCGAATTGGGAGCATCCCAATTTGGTAAAAAGCGTTTTTTACGAGTGCGAGCGTCTCGCGAGCGGCTAAATCGCGAGCGAGACGCTCGCACTGAATACGATCCAAATATATTATTCTGATGCAACCGTCCACGATCTGAAAGCAAAAATGGGATGCTCCCCGCGAATTTGCTATAGCCTTTCTCAAAAAGATGAGGTATGATTGACAGATTATATAACCACTTAAACTGAGAGGGCTGAAGCCCAACTACGTACCTCATCTTTCTGAGAAAGGCTATATAAGGACACAACATTCTTGTGTTTCTACAAAAAAACAATTAAAATCGTCCTACTAAATTGGCAACCATTAATCCTAGTACAATCGGCTTCACAGGCTTAGCTATATGCCTTTGAAAACCAGCTTCGATCGCCATTTCGCGTTCTCGATCGCTCGCATACGCAGTCAGCGCAACCGCTGGGATTTGTCCTCCTGCTTCAGCAGCAAGAGTTCGCACTTCTCGAATTAAGAAATACCCATCTTCCTCGGGCATTCCGATATCGGAGATTAGCACGTCATATCTGCCGGGATTCTCAGTCAAAGCAGCGATCGCACTTCTGGCAGATTCCACCGTCAAAACCTCAGCGCCGTAGCTTTCGAGCACAAATTTTAAGAGATCGCGCGTATCGATCCGATCGTCTACGGCTAAGATGTGCAAGCCTTTGAGAGAGGGGACAATATCGGTAGAGGCATTCAAAAGCGCAGCCAAAGCAGTTGTGTTTAAATCGATCGCCGGTGTCAACTCTTCAGACAAGGCTAGTAGCGGCAATCTCACAACGATTGTAGTTCCTTGTTCCTCACCCGGGCTTTCGGCTTGCACCGTTCCCCCGTGCAATTTTACCAGGTGACGCACGATCGACAAACCCAATCCCAGCCCTTGATTCGCTTTAGTGCTGCTGGCATCGCCTTGATGGAAACGATCGAAAATATGAGACAAAAATTCTGCCCGAATGCCTTTTCCCGTATCGCTGACTCGAAATTCAGCATGATTCTCGATCGCCGATAACATGATTTCGACTCGTCCCTCCGCCGGAGTAAACTTAATCGCATTAGACAGGATATTCCACACAACTTGCTGCAAGCGATTGATATCGCCTGAGACAGTTGCACAACTCAAATCCGAAACAATTTGAATGTTTTTTGCTTCGGCTGATAATTGAACCCCCTCCAGCGCAGCTTGCACCACTAACCGCAGATCGATCGAACGGGTTACCAGTTGAAGCTTGCCGCTCGTAATCCGAGAAATATCGAGAATATCTTCGATTAACTGAGATTGCGCCCTCGCGCTGCGCTCGATCACCTCTAGAGCGCGATTAGCGTCTGCTTCCTTCAGCTTGCCAGTACGCAGCATTTGTGCCCACGCCAGGATCGGAGTCAGGGGATTGCGGAGCTCGTGGGATAGATTCGCCAGAAATTCATCTTTAGCTCGGTTAGCACTTTCTGCTTGTTGGCGGGCCAACTGTTCGTGCTGCAATAACAGCGATCGCAGCGTCTCAAACTGCTTGCGCTCGGTGATATCTTCGATCGACAGCAGAATCATTACAGCTCGGTCTTCTCGTTCAAGTTTACAAGCATTCAGCAGCATAGTTTTGTGCCCGATCTGCTCAAATACGCGATCCAACTCAAAGTTTTCAAGCTGAATATCAGTAACCAGAATATCTTCCAATATCCATCGCAATTGAGGGATATTCCACTGCCCGTTCCCTAGGTCAAACAGCGAAGATTGCGCTGTTTCTGAGGCAGAAACCTGAAACGTTTCATAGAACGATCTATTTGCTTTGTGCACTCGGAAATCAGCATCTAGCGCGACTAAAGGTGTTTGCACAGTTTCCACGATGGTTTCAGCGTAGTTTCGGGCTTCCTCCAAGGTTCTGGTACTGCGTTTAAGAGCATCAATATCGATCAAAACCATCACCACACCGTCAATCTGGTTTTCCGTTGTGCGGTAAGGACGAATGCGGAGGTTGTACCAATATCCCGATAAAGTTTGAACTTCTCGTTCTTGCGTCTGGAGAGTATCAATCACCTCCAAAATCATCTGTTCCAAGTCAGGAACCTCAAGAGTCGATCGGATGTCGCTAAAGGGTCGTCCAATATCTGTGGGAATTAGATTAAAAATTTCCTGCGCGGTTGGCGTAAAGCGTCGAATCTGTAAATCGTTTGCCAGCATTAAGACTGGGATATTGATACTAGCAAGCAAGTTTGTCAGATCGTTATTGAGCTGGCTTTGTTCAAAATATCGGCTGCGAAGTTCCTCGTTAGTGGTGGTGAGTTCCTCGTTAGTGGCTTGAATCTCTTCTTTGGCAGTTTCTAGCTCCTCGTTGCTGCTTTGCAACTCTTCGTTGCTCGATAGGATTTCTTCGTTGGCAATTTTGAGGTCTTGGTTGAGATTTTCCTGCTCTTGGATTAGCGATTGCAGGTGCGCTTGAGCCGCAATTTTTTCTTGGTTAGCGGCGGCAAGTGCCTGCCTCAGCCGCTGATTTTCAGGATCTAAATCACCTGGCTCGCAGCTTTCAGCAGTGACGGTGGAGAAGTCGATCGCCTGGGGTAAAACTTCTTCAAATAGCACCAAAAAATAGCGTGCTGCGACGGTGTGCGACTGGAACGGCATCACTTCCATATTGACGGTAGTCGATCGTCCGCCCGATTCAACCACTACCCTTTCTTTCCTAACTGTCACGTTCTGCGTTTGTGCCTGAGACATCGCGGTGCGAAGCTCAACAAGCAAGCCTGCCCTTGCCATTGTCAGCAAGTTTAAGTCCGGCGTTCCGGCTGTCACTCTAAAGTAAGGATCGAGGTCTCCCCGCACTTGCAGGATTTTCATCTCCTCGTTGACAAGCAGGCTGGCTGGGGCATAGCGATTCAAAATCAGTTGGTCAGTTTCTCGCTGTAAGTCAAAGTTATTTATCAAATTTTCTTCATTCATTCCCTGTTGTTGAGCAGCTTTAGCGACGGGATAGGAACTCGGCGTAAATGAAAAAGTGGGACGAGTCGCAGTTAACTTTTTGGCATAAATTTTAGACTTTTTATCCACTGAAGTAAATAATGATGAAAATTTTCCGGTACTCTCAGAAGTGCCTAACAGGAGAAAGCCTGTTGGGTTAAGACTGTAATGAAAAATCGGCATCACTTTTTTTTGCAATGACTCTGCTAAGTAGATCAGCACATTGCGACAGCTAACTAAATCGAGATTGGAAAAAGGCGGGTCGCTGCCTAAGTCTTGTCGGGCAAATACACACAGTTCGCGGACTGTCTTGCAGATTGTATAACTACCTCCTTCTGCCGCGCGAATAAAGAAGCGATTACGCCGTTCTGGTGAAACGTCTACCATCTGGTTTTCTAAGTAGAAACCAGACCTTGCTTTGCCGATCGCCGCGTCGCTGATATCCGTGGCAAAAATCTGGATCGGCGGCGGGATAATTCGATCGCCCAAAAACTCTAACAAGCAAATGGCGATCGAATAAACTTCTTCACCTGTGGAACATCCCGCCACCCAAATCCGAATGGGAGCATTTGCCGATTTATTTTGGGTAATGGTGGGAAAAACCAGCTTTTTTAACTTTTTAAAGGCTTCGGGATCGCGGAAGAAACTGGTAACGTGGATCAGGATTTCTTCATACAAAGCTGTGACTTCAGCCGAATGGTGTCGAAGGTATGCGGCGTAATCATTCAAGCTCTCTAGCTTGTACAATACCATCCGCCGCTGGATGCGTCGAGCGATCGTTGTGGGTTTGTAGTGGCTAAAATCAACGCCTGCGGTCGATTTCAGCAGCGCAAAAATAGTTGCCAGGGCATCTCCCGGTGCGGGCGATTCTTCAACTTTTGCTAGGGAAATTGTGGAAGTTAGAAGGCGACTGCGACTGTATTTTGCCAGTTCCTCGGCAATTTTTTCCGGTGGCAGAACAAAATCGACATTTCCTGTAGCAACAGCGGTATTCGGCATACTATCGAATTTTGCTGTGTCTTGACATTGAGCAAAAGTCATGCCTCCGGCTGCTTTGATTGCCATCAGCCCCAGTGAACCGTCTCCGTCTCCCCCGGATAATACTACGGCGATCGCTTTGTGTCCGCGATCGATCGCCAATGATGTAAAAAACGCATCTCCCGGCATATATTTGCCATAAATCTTCTCGCGGGGTGATAGTTGCAGCACGCCTTTACACAGCACCATTTTGGTGTTGGGCGGAATGATGTAGACTTGGTTGGGCTTTACAGCTACGCCGTTTTGTACCTCACTAACAGGCATTTGCGTCTGTCTGGCGAGAATATCGGTTAGCAGACTTTTGTGATCGGGCGCTAAATGCTGAATCAGCACAAACGCCATACCCGTATCTACCGGTAAATGGCTGAGTAAGTCGGTGAAGGCTTCCAACCCTCCTGCTGAGGCGGCAATCCCAACGATGGGAAAGGGGGCTTCAGTTTCGGCTAATTGTTGGCTGTCGAGGGCGACCGGTGCGATCGATTCGGGTGTATTTTCTGGAGAGAATTGATTAGAAGTCATGGTACAAAGTCCTATATAGCAATTACTTAGCAGCAAAAGTATCTGGTAAGCCCCTGTGACTAAGTAATTCGGACTATTTTTATTAAAGGTTAAGTTGCCACCAGAAGACCCGTAGCTTAAGGATGAGGTCTAGCTTTGAAGCTATTAGATGAGCAAGCTCTGAGAACTATACTATATCTATCTGCTGTTGGGGCGATCGCCAGGAGAGGCTGCCAATAACCAGGTATATTCGCTTACCTACTTAGCTTCTTTGAGCGATCGGTGTAGCAGACAACGATTACTGATTCAGTATTAATTCTAGCAGTAAAAGCGACTTGTGCGCCTGGTATTCCCTTTAAATCTTCAACTCGTTTGTGAATTTCGGACACTCCAGCAGCTTTTAATGCTGTCAAAAATGCTTGGTCATGAATAAACATCTTCGGAAAACGAAACTTCGTCACTTTTAGCAAGATTTTGAATCTGGGCGGCTTTGTTGACTGAGGAACCAAAATAGTCGATCGAACTATTCAGATTTATCAGTAATATCGTTTCCGGTTGCATCGGAATCATATAGCGGTTCTCAGAAAGATGAGGTACGTAGTTGGGCTTCAGCCCTCTTAGTTTAAGTGGTTATGTAAGCTGTCAGTCATACCTCATCTTTTTGAGAAAGGCTATATATTTGGAGCGTATCAGCGCTCACGTTGTCCATAGCGAACGATCTATGTCGTTCGCTATGGACGCTCGCACTATATAATTCCGATGCTACCGGATTTGATATAAATCCGTCCCTCGGTGAATACCAATTCTGACTTGAATCCACTCTACTTTTTGGCGAGTTGAGTTGTATTTCCTGAAACTAGCCACAGCACCGGCGGCCGTCAATCGATTTTAGATTTTCGATTTTAGATTTTAGATTGACCCCACGGATAAATGCGGGGGCTTGAGGATTTTAGATTTTCGATTTTAGATTGATTCCACGGATAAATCACGTGGCGGGTACCATCAAGAAATTCTTGGTCATAATTGCTTGTTCGTTGCCGATCGAGGCAGCCATGACGGCATCGCCGATAGTTTTAATGACTTTACCGCCAAATTTCTCGATCGACTCAAAGAAAATTTCAAGCAGCATCAAGGCGATGTTTATTTAGGCATAGCGGCAACTTGTATTATAGCCGTTCTCAGAAAGATGAGGTACGTAGTTGGGCTTCAGCCCTATACGTTTAAGTGGTTATATAATAGACCTCTTGCAAAATAATTTTGTGGTATTATAGAAAGTTTAGACAATTTTTAAATCTAGCAAACCCGGCAAGTTTAAGGAGATGCCAATCAACCCCATAATTCAAAG
>NZ_JAUBRJ010000062.1:0-48094 GCF_036701805.1 Microcoleus sp. N3A4 | reverse complement strand
GGACTTTTATGGCTTCTTGATGCTCATTCATGGTTTTTTCCTCTTGGCTCCTAATTCGTTCATTGTAACTCAAAAAACCCTGAAGTGATTACTGGGCAACCACTTCAGGGTTGAATTTTTAAAATTTATAACCATCAATTCTATTTAAAGACCTGCGGAATGTGGGTTCCAGCAGCGTCTTGACCGCCGCCGAATAGTCGAAGCTGTAGTGACATTATTTACCTACCTGAATTGTGATTTTTACCGGGAGTAAGTTGAGGGGATTGATGCGGGGGAACAACCCCAAAACCAGCACGGCAAAGCCAACCGACGCAAGAGCCAGAGCGACGGCTTGCCCAAAATCAACCCATTCCAAAAGGTTGCAGGATGAGTTTTGTTGAATGTTGTTAGCGGGCGCTACGGTGCTAGGGAGTATTTCAGACTTCGGCTCAAACTCTAGTCCGTGCAGGTTTAATAACGCTTCCCACGTGGAAGTTTTTGTGAGCTTCCCGAACTTCCGAGCGTCATCGTCGCAGAACCTGCAAGCGTAAGCGACTGTTTTTAGGTGGTCAATACGGCGGCAAGAAGCGGGAGGCTTAGACATCGGTGACAAGCCTCAAATCATTGCCCGATATCATATTTTCATCAAAGCAGGGGTAACAAATCTCAGAAGCACTGCCCCCAGTCCAGTTGACGAGATATTCCCAGCAGTGGCGACGTGGATGCCAGCAGACTCCCATTACTTCGCCAAGTTCGTCCTCAACTTCTTCACCTTCGGCATCTTCGTCGTCCAAGTCTTCATCTAGCCACGGACTGCGGATTTTGTCCCCAATACTGAAAGCTGGGGCAGGATATGGGTAATCTTTTTCGACTGACTCAGCCACTGGTTTAGCTGGCTCAGTGGCTGGTTTGATCGCAAATAGCAGAGCGACCGACACAACTTTCTGTAAAAGTTCGCGCCGGGGAAATGTAAAGTGTTGCGATCGTCCATTAGGGTATCGCGCCGAAAAGTTCTCTGAGGATTTCATAATGTGTTTTCCTCAGAAACTTGTTGCGTGTAGCCGATTCCCGTCAAATAGGTGCAGCCATGTCGCTCTGTTGCGCCGCGCTCGGTGTAACGCTGTCTCCGAAGCTTGGGGAAAATATCACAAAACCGCCGATAAACCTGGTTAATGGCTTTTACAGGACAGTCCCGTTTGTTTGCCAAATCCCGCCAAGTCAACTTCTCTTTGCCCTTGACAATCTCAACCTTCAATACCCCAGTTTTGACGTACCACTCTTGCAATTGCTGCCAGAGGTCAAGAAGGTCAATCCGGTTATCGGGCTGAGGTTCCAAGCCAACTTCACGAACAAATTCCATCAAATGACTGGTGCTGCGCGGTGTCCACTTGGGTTGCTTCTTGTCCTTTGCCTTGGTCTTACCGAGACTAGCTAGTGCTGCTGCCAGCATTTTCTGCTGTTCGTTGATGACCTCAACTTGGGTCTGTGCAAGTTCTATTAGTTGAGATACTTGGGGGTCAAAAACCTGTTCAGAGGTGGAACGAGAATAGCTCCCTGTCCGGCGGATGCTGGGTAACACTTCCTCAAACATCCAAACTCGAAAGCGTTGGGCTGCGGGTTTGTCCGATCGGAAAATGAGCTCGTACAAACCTGGCTCAGTTACGGTGAGAACTTGTTGAGGGCCACCAGGGGTGATCATTGAATGCTCACCCTTCCCAGTTTCCGAAAAGTTATTCCGGTTCAACCGGAAAGTCCCTTTCCAACTTTCAGGCATTTTGCTTAGGCGTTCATACAAAGAACTTGTACCAATCCCTAAAACAGCGCCCACATCAGCGGCTACCCACTCAGGCTGTTCAGCAGAGCCACAAACTCGGATTTCTTGACCCTCAAAATCGAAAATTGATAGTTCAGTCATTACAAAACCTCGCAAACTCAATCGTGAAGAGTTGCGATCGTCTGTAAAGACAATCGGCTGGGGCTGTCATAATTATTTATGCTCCGTCGGTGGTAGGTCATCGTCGGGGAAGTCGTGACTTGACCAGCATTGCAAGTGCTTGTCAGTCGCGCATCAATCTTCCTTACCTTTAGAGTGCAGGTTTACAGCCACCGTGTCAATAGCTAGCTGTAAAGTTTTGTGTCCCAAATGTTGCCCCTAGAATCAACATCCTAACAACATCAAAGCGGGCGTAAATGCTCCAATATTTTGTTGTCTAAATAGTGGGAATTAATAATACTTTCCGACGTATCACACCAGCGAGCAATTACCGCAGATGGGATACCTTGCGCCAATTGTTCGCTAATAAAAGTATCGCGACAAGAATATGGAGTAGTAGGTTTATAACCAGGTTCCCGCGTCTTGTCAGTGATAGGTACAACTATCTTGTGCCAAGCTCTTTGAGAAAAATTGCTGTAGTTGATTGCCTCCCCAGTTGGAGAAGAAAAAACCAATTCTTTAGAATCAAACTGTTTGAGCTTAATTGACACTAAAAACTCTTTCAACTCATTATTACAAGGGAATTTTCGGTGTTTGTTATTTTTACTACCCTTGCTCTCAACAGCTTTGCCCTCAATGAACTGAATGCTGCTGTTGAACAAAACGTAAGAACAGTCTGGCGAGACATTCCCCCAAGTCAAGCCAATAGCTTCGCTAGGACGGCAACCCGTTAAAAACCAAAATCTTACTAATGAGTAGTATGTGTTGTAGCAGTGTCCGGGCTTATTTTTGTGAGACTCAAAAGCTTGTAGCACCAGCAACTTTTCTTCAGTGACAAAACCATTAGGGGCGGGGTCGTTTTGCCAGTTGTACTTAGGCAAATCATTGGCCATATCTTTGTAGGGACTAACAGGCAAAACAATTAACCTGTGCTTGATACCCCAATTAACAGCAGCATTTAAGTGGGTGAGAATGCGCTTAGTCATATCCCCCGTTGTTGCCCCTAAAAGAACTTCGCGAACTTCTAGCGCTTGCAGAATATCCGAAGGACACTTAACTATGTGTCGCCCCAACGTAGTCTGCAAGTAGTGCAAAGACTTGGGCTTGAGCGTGTCCTGCTTGTAGTTTAAATACTTGTCCCACAACTCTTGTAGCGTCAGACTTGTTGCCCCAAATTTAGCCTGTACCAAATTACTGCTGTGTTTGTGGGGTTGGACAGGCTTGTATTTGCTTAAATCATTTGGGTCAAACATTCCTCTAAGGATGTCGAGCTCAATCTGCTTAGCCTTGCATTCTGCGATCGCCCGGTTTTCCAAAGTATCCGGTAGACCCATGCACACAAACTTATTTCTACCCTCGTAAAGCTCGCGAGGTAAATGAAGGCGTAGCAGACCTCGGCTTACCATCACCCCTACAGTCCCTTTTTTCCGACGCTGAGATTTGTTTACTTGCATGGTTAGGTCATTAACTCTGCACACCTACAGTACCAAATTGTTTCGCATTTGTTTCGCATTTGTTTCGCATTTGTTTCGCATTTTGCATGACAAAAAACTAAGAAGCTTACGCACAGGGTGATACAATAATTTGACGCTACTGCCTTCTAAGCAGCGAGTCGCAGGTTCAAGTCCTGCCGTACCCGTTAATAAAACCCAATAACATCAATGCTTTGAGCCGTTCTTTCCCACAAAGGAGAGAGCGGCTCAAACCTTATTTGTTGTGCATTTGTTTCGGATTTGTTTATGATGACCGAATCCGAAAAACACTCAAATCCGTGAAAAAGCCCAAAGCCAAACCGGGCTAATCTTCCCGCTTCCCCCTACTGACACTACTATTTTTTTGAGCATCTGTTTACCACAGCCGAGCTAACATCATAAAAGGTGTATTATGTCAATAGCCGATCGCCCTGAAGTTAAAATAACAGCAGCCGTCGGTTGTGGGCCGAGTAGCCTTCAGGGGTTATCCTTAGTAATCAGGCTAGTTTCCGATAGGTTTGGATATGTTCCCAGCAACTCTATTTCATATTCCCCAAAATTTAATGCTATTGCTCGACCGCGGCGCGATCGACCTATTAAAGCCCCTATTCGCACAAGCAACCGGAATGCCTATAGTTGCATCGGAGAATACGGCAACAATTGCGCTCGTATTGGTTGCTCTGGGAATTCTGGGTTGGGGATTTTATCGCGCCAGACCTTTTGGCAAACTGGGAATTTTGGCTTGGTTGCAGTCAGTTGCGCTGATGAGTCCCTGGCTGCTGTTCTTTGGTTTGTTCGCCGCCGGAATTTACCTCAATCTAGTTGCGGTATTGTTGCTGCTGGTGGCATCCACGGGATTGTACATTTATCTGGGCCGGCAATTGCGTAAGGCTGCATCCGATGCACTGCTGCGATCGCGCCCGGATGCTGCTGAGGTAAAGTCCCAAAGCGATGGTTTCTGTGCCCCTGACTCGCAGCCGACACCACCTAAAGAAACCATTAAGATCGTCACACCGTCGCCTGCAACTAATGAATTAGAAATAATTCCCATTCCAGTTGAAGACCTCAAGGCAATTAAAGGCATCTTTGGCATTGATACTTTCTTTGCCACAGAAACGATTCCCTATCAAGATGGGGTAATCTTGAAAGGCAATCTCCGGGGAGATCCAGAACAAGTACACTCGGGTTTGACGGCAAGTTTGCAAGAAAGATTAAACGATCGCTACCGCCTATTTTTAGTAGAAAATCAGGACGACAAGCCAGTAGTTATTATCTTGCCCAGCACCAACGACCCGCAGCCAACTACCGTATCTCAAAAAATCTTAGCTGTCGTGCTGCTGCTGGCAACAATTGCTACTAGCTTAGAGACAGGCGGTTTGCTGCTAGGTTTCGATTTCTTTAACTCGCCGACTAGATATCTAGAAGTTCTGCCAATTGCAGCCGGAATTTGGGCGGTTTTAGGCTCTGGCGAAATTGCTCGCCGAGTGCTGGCAAATCGGTATAATGTTGGCTTGAGTTGGCCATTTTTTATACCAACTTTGCAGATAGG
This sequence comes from Microcoleus sp. N3A4, assembly GCF_036701805.1. Classification (NCBI taxonomy): domain Bacteria; kingdom Bacillati; phylum Cyanobacteriota; class Cyanophyceae; order Oscillatoriales; family Microcoleaceae; genus Microcoleus; species Microcoleus sp. N3A4. The sequence goes on along the minus strand of NZ_JAUBRJ010000062.1, from coordinate 43,161 downwards.
TTGTTTTGGAGCGATCGACCGTTTTGAGTCGCTGTTGCCCAACCGTAAAATTTTGTTTGACATTGCTTTTGCCGGGTCAGCCGCTGGGGGAATAGTTTCTCTACTAATGCTGGTAACGGGTTTGCTGCTGTCTCACCCCGGCAGTTTGTTTCAAATTCCCACGGAATTTTTCAAGGGCTCGGTTTTGGTGGGAACTTTGGCAAAAGTGGTTTTGGGTTCGGCTTTGCAGCAGCAGATTGTTGACGTTCACCCGCTGGTAGTTATGGGTTGGTTGGGCTTGGTAATAACGGCGATTAATTTGATGCCGGCGGGACAGTTGGACGGGGGTAGAATCGTGCAAGCCATCTACGGCCGGAAAATAGCAAGTCGCGCGACTTTGGCGACGTTTGTGGTGCTGGCGATCGCTTCTTTAGTTAATCCTTTGGCTCTATATTGGGCGATCGTGATTCTGATTTTACAGCGGAATCTGGAGCGGCCGAGCCTCAACGAGCTAACTGAGCCTGACGACGCTCGCGCGGCTTTGGGTTTGCTAGCTTTGTTCTTGATGATTGCTGTGCTGTTGCCGTTGACTCCGGCAATGGCTGGCCGTCTGGGAATCGGAAACTAACAGTAGCGGGGCGTCTTTGGTAATAGGCTCTTGGGTTGCAGTAAATTAGTGGAATAGAGGAATTGAGCGATCGAACTGGGGAATTTCGGGCGATCGCGTTCCTAACTACTAATTTTCAATTAAGCTCCCCGGCCTGGGCAATTTATCTATTACCAAAAGTTGATTTTTTTACAACCCAAACTTTGTTTAAACTTGATAGATCAAGTAAAAATAACTTATCTGAGCATATAGGATAAAGTCATGGCTAATCAACTTCCTCCTGTATTGGTAACTTTTGATGCAGATGTTTTAATGGCTGGCAGAACCCAAGTGTGGCAAGAATATGCCAAGGTGGGAACTTGCTATATCCCGGAAGTAGTATACGACGAAATAGATCGTCTAACTGACCAAGCGGTAGAACCGGCGATCGAGCAAGTCGCTAAGGAGTTTATGCGCTTTTTTGGCGACAGTGGCTGGATTGCAACAGACGCTCAAGAGACGCACCGCGCTCTCGAACCTTCGATCAAAAATCAAAGCAAGCAAGCAATGCTTGTGGTGGCGACGGCTCAGTGCGTTTACGGTTTGGCTCAGGAACACCCGGACGCATTGGTGATGTTTGTCTCCAACAGCCAGCCTCTGCTGAAGCGGCTGGCTTCTGTAGGCGCTACGAATCTCTGCGGGATTACCGGGGCGATGCTGTTAAATTGGGCGAGGAAAGGGGAACGTCCGGCGGCGGCGACTCAGCAATTGCAAAGTTTGATGCGTACCCTTGCCGAGCGCAAATCGACTCAGCGCTCTAACAGCAGAATTCAGGATACTGCTGTTGGCAAAACGGGGACTTCTGCTAGCAAGTTCGCGGGGACGCGCAGCACTTCTGAATTGAAGTCGCCCAGCAGTTTTACTAAAACTAATAAAACGGGTTTGACGGAGAGTCGCAGTGCGACTTCGCGCCCCAAAACGCCGCCGCGGCGCAGTCGCGAGGAGCCGAGAGATTACGAGCCGGCTGTATATCGCATGAAACATATTACACCTCCGCCAAAAAGGGACAGCGGTTTTCTGTCTACTGCGTTCAATTTTTTGGGAGCGTTATTTTTCTTGACGGTAGCGGTGGGTATTTTGTGGCGAGTGTTCGATGTTAAGGGTTTTAGAAAGACTTTTGTGCCGGCTCTACCGCAGCCTGTGCAACAATTTGTTAAGTCGATCGACCCTAAATAATCTGGTTTTCTGAAAATTCTACCTTCAAATCCGGCTGACTTGTGCCTTCGGTCATCGTTAATCTTGCACCTTCGGAAACAGCGATAGCACCATTTGTTAACAAATAGGTTCGCTCCCCTAAATATAGCGGTAAGGTACTTGTGGCGCACCATACGGTTAGAGTTCCTGGCTTTAGTCCGCTTGGAATTTTCAACGGTTACTATCACAACAGAAGATGAACGCTTCAGGGGGTGACAACAAGAGTCAAAAGACCCATCTGTGGCGGATTTACCTGACTTAATACTAATTCTCAAAACTCATGCAACAGTATTTGTAGGGTGCGTCGCCACCCGTAAATCTTAAAGAATATCCACAATCTTTGAGCGACGCACCCGGAGCTCAGGTGAGCGTAAACAAACCCACACTCATGATTGTTGCTTTCTGGAGGCGAGAATTGGTATAAGCTAAAAAAAGATGGGGTTGAAATTCTTAACTATAGCAATCCTAAATGATTTGCTTGCATTATACGCGAGCTTTCTGGCTCGCACTGCAAGGATTCTGGTCTCGCTCGATTTTGCGACTGATGCGAGGATTGCTATAAGCTGTTCGGCATTTAAAGGAGGATAGTAGGGTGCGTCAGTAGAGAAGCGTTTCCCATGTATAGTAAGTGTTCTAGCTGACGCACCTTACCTAGCTCGTTAATGGTTTAAATGCTCCACAGCTTATACAGATATAGTTCATCATACTCGCCCAATTTTAGTGAAAGATTTATCGATTTTTGGGCAGGTTAAGCTGTTGCGGCATTTAAATTGTCTGTCAAAAAACAATCAAACAATGAGTGGGGTGTCCCGCCCGCGTCGAATATGCAATTTAAATGCGCGACAGCTTATCAATACAAGAATCAAATTATAGCCTTTCTCAGGTAGATGAGGTATGAGTATTAATTGGTAATGGAAGTTGATGGCGGTGCTTACCTCACTTAACTACATAAGCACAATTAAGAGGGCTAAAGCCCAACTACGTACCTCACTTACTTGAGAACCGCTATAATTCTGCGTCAAAGCTATGGATTCAGGAGTTTCGATGCCATGAGAGAGAAGTTGTTAGCTTGCTTATTGATCACCCAATACGCTTGGGATCGGACACTCATGGAGACAAAACCCTGTGAAAAATAGATACTCCGAAGGCGCGTGCGGGCCCTTCGGGCTTATGCTGAGCCCAAAGCTCTCTTCGGACAAAAAAACATTAACCCAAGCGTATTGTGGTATAAATACGTCAATTATTGGGAGATAAACTACTAAATAAATTAAGATATTTAAAAGTAAAATACCGCCAAGATTACCCAATACAACTAAAAATTTATGTAAATATTTTAGATATTTAACACAGTTACAGGATTACTCCCTAAATGTAAATTTTTGTGATGATATCCCACACTTCTGCGCCCTAAGCCAGACACCAAGCAATACCAATCGCGATCGAACTATTAGAACTTTTCAGATGCAAATCACTCCCAATCCGGTTGAACCGCCCCCAGATTGCCTCAATAATTGGTAATTATTCGACGTGCAATTCCATCTAATTTCCTATTGTCACCTAAATTTTCCATAAAATCACCAGACCGAAAAATAATCGCCCAAATCTCCAAAAAACTGGCAACTCTCCCAACTCTCACAACTCCCCCAACTCTCGCCACTAATGATTTTTCTGAGGCGACTTGCTCTGTATCTACCCAAGATGACAACAAATAAGGTAAAGTAAACGGCACAAGAGTCTAGAACTCTCGAACGCCCGCAACTCGGCAAACCCGCCCTTGACCAGCAAAACAGCCCGGTACAGGTGGCATTAACCGCTAACCGTCAATCTCTAACAACTGACAAAAATGCAAATCTACTACTACGTTTTAGCCAGCCAACGCTTTTTGCTAGAAGAAGAAGCCCTAGATGAAGTGTTTAAAGAAAGAACTCGCAACTACAACGAACAAGAAAAACAAATAGACTTCTGGTTAGTCAAACAGCCAGCATTTTTAGAAGCACCGGCAATGGCCGAAGCTAAAGCAAAATGCCCTCAGCCAGCCGCCGCCATTATTTCCACAGATCCTGTCTTCATCACTTGGTTGAAACTGCGATTAGAATATGTACTGACAGGTGAATTTAAAGCACCGTCAGAAACGATTCCAGATGCCCTCGCCTCCCTACAGACAGCATGAAGAAACTTGCAAAACCGACAATACAATTAACAGAAATTAGAAGTAAATTGTACAAATTTATTTTGTCTGTACCCCTATTTTCTGCTACTTCGATCGCTCTTTTTGCCTTGACAATTTTATCGAGTTCTGTTAAAGCTCAGTCGAGCTGCGAACCGCCCCAGTCCGACGAATATTTACTGTTAATTGTCACCAAAACACCCGAACAGCAAGAAAGAGCAAAACGCTCTTTCCCCGGAAATACTGACAACACAGTTTGTCGGTATATCAACGACACGGTGACGCGAGTGGGCGGCTTTCGTAGCTCGCAAATCGCCAGCGATTGGGTTAAATACATCGAAGATGTTGTCGGATTGCAAGCTTACGTAGTACGATCGCCCGCAGCGGCACTACCCCAAAATTTGCCAGTCTACAACCCTCAGCCAGCACCCGATTCTGAACCAATCACCAATCCTCCAAGCGGCAATCTCGGCTTTAATCCCCGACCCCTGGGCCCTGGTTATGCAGTGTTAGTAGATTACTTCAACCAACCGGAATTAGCCGCCCAAGTCAGGCAAGCATTAGGCACGCAAGTAGGCTTAGCTTCCTACGGGCAGCGTCCTTTTTTATTCGTCGCTTATACAACGGATCAAAACGCCGCTACTGCTGCGGTAAAAACATTGAGCGATCGAGGTTTTTGGCCGATGTTAGTAGACAGCCGCCGCGTTACTTTAATTGCTCCTGCTGTTCGCTAAAAGATAAAACTTGGCAATTCAAATTGCTTCTTGTCAAACAAAGTCCACTCCAAGCGGACTAATAACAATTATAGTTGTTTGCGCTCTAGCGGGCTGCTTCCTAGCTGACTTTCGGCCCGCTTTTTTGCTTCCATTGCCGCTCCGTAATCCGGTTTGTAGCGAATTGCTTTGTCATAGGAGGCGATCGCATCTTCGTATCTTTTTACCGCCACAAGTGCATTGCCGCGGCTGTACCAGGCTTCCGAGTAATCTGGCTTAACATAAACGGCTTCGTTGTAAGAGGCGATCGCATCTTCGTACCGTTTCAAATTGTACTGAGCATTGCCTCTATTGTACCACGCTCGATCTTCTTTCGGGTTTAAATCTAAGGCTCTATTGTAACATTCAATGGCTTGTTCGTATTTGCCTAATTCGTGGTACGACCAGCCTAAATTGTACCATGCTTGATAATAATCCGGTTTTAATTTAACAGCTTTTTCGTAAGCTTCTACGGCTTCTTCGTGTCGGCGCATTTTCAGCAAAGCGATGCCTTTACTGTACCACGATTGATAAAAATTCGGCTGGAACCGCACGGCTTTTTCGTAGGCTTCAACAGCTTCTTGGTTTTTGTTTGATTCTAGGAAAATATTGCCTAAATTGTACCAAGCTTCCGAATTATCGAATTTGATTTCAACTGCTTTTTGATAGGATTCTACAGCTCGATCGTACTGTTTTAATTTTTGGTAAGCTTGCCCCTGATTGTACCATGCTTGGTACAAATTTGGCTGAAATTGTACGGCTTTTTCGTAGGAGGCGATCGCTTCTTCGTACCGCTGCAAATCTAACAGAGCATCGCCTCTTCCTTGCCAAGCTGCGGGATAGTCGGGCTGAATTTTCAAAGCGTTATCAAAAGATGCGATCGCCTCTTGAGACTGTTGCAACTTATCCAAAGCATAACCGCGTCCCGTCCAAGCTTCCAAATATTCTGGCTTTAATTCTATTGCTCGATCGTAAGATGACTGCGATTCTTGGTATTTTTTCAATTCGTACAAAGTTTTGGCTTTTTCCTGCCAAACTTCCGCGTAGTCAGGCCTGAGAATTATTGCTCGATCGTAAGCTGCCAGAGCTTCTTCAAATCGGCTTAAATTGTAAAGAGTATTGCCTCGGTTGTGCAGGTCAGTTGCATTGGCAGAATTAAAAGTATTTACACCATAAATTGATGCGAGAATAGTGATGCCAATAAAACTGGCGATCGACAATATTTTAAAATACATTTTTTTCCGGGATTTGACTGGCTTATTCGCAGCAGCAACCGGAGGCAATACAGGAATTGTACCGCTGAAAGAATTTTTTAATTCTTTAATAGCTTGCAGCGTTTCGCCGGCACTAGAATAACGCTGCCGAAAATCGTACCTCACCATCTTATCTAAAATCTTCGCAAATTCAGGACTGACTGATGTTTTTTCCTGCCAAATAATTTCCTCTGTATCGGGATTTTTTGGCATTTGGTGAGGATTTATGCCGGTAAGGAATTGAATTGCGATCGCACCTGCGGCATAGATATCGCTGCTGAGTTTCGGGTTGCCGTGAGCTTGTTCGCTGGGCATATAACCGGGTGTACCGATGCTCACGCTCAAGCTATTTTTGGGCTGAGGATTGGTGATTTGAGTAGTAATTTCTTTGACTGCACCGAAGTCAATTAAAACTAACTTGCCATCTCGATCTCTGCGGAGGATATTGCGGGGATTGACATCGCGGTGAATCACATTTTGCTGGTGTACGAAATCTAAAATTTCGAGAAGTTCCTGCAATATACAAATGACTGCATCTTCCTGCATGACTCCTGCTGTACCCGGAGAACCCCCCCCTGCCCCCCCTTGGTAAGGGGGGGTTTGGGGGGGTATAATTTCTTGACTTAAATCGTGGCCTTCTATAAATTCTTGAACGAGATAAAACTCTTGATTTTCTTCAAAGTAAGCAAAAAGTCGGGGAATGCGATCGTGATTTCCCAACTTGTACAAAACTTGTGCTTCAGTATCAAATAAACGTCTTGCTACCTGTAGAGTTTCCGGATCGGTTGCTTGAGGTTTAAGCTGCTTGACGACGCAGAGGTGATTGCCTGGTAGCTGCTTATCTTCAGCTAAATAAGTTTGAGCAAATCCGCCGCCTCCCAAGTGACGGATAATGCTGTAGCGAGTACCGAGTGTTATTCCAAGCATGAAATTCACCTAATATTTCCTAGTCTTTCTCCCCTTTCGGAGTAAAACAAGGGTTGGGGGAGAGGTTTTGCATTTAATTAAGTGTAACTAATTTGCGATCGCCTTTGTAGCACACAGCCTGTAAACTTACAAGCAAATTCGGCCGGCAGCTTACAAAAATAAACTAGCAATCTTGCTCCCTCTCTTTGTCAAGGGGAGGGCTGGGGTGGGGTATTTCAGGCAATGAAAGTCAAAACTTCGTGCGATCGCAGCTATCATGTAGGGAATCGCCCGTCAATTTATTGATAATTCTAAAAACTATTCTTCCTCTCCTAAAATCCCAGGAAAATCGCGGGCAGCATGGAGTAGTCGGACAATCTCAATACATTCATCCCTTTATATAGCCTTTCTCAAAAAGATGAGGTATGACTGACAGCTTACATAACCAGCCAGACGCTTGAGGGCTGAAGCCCAACAACGTACCTCATCTTTCTGAGAACCGCTATACATAAAAAATTAGATGCTTGTCAAATTCCTTGACTGCCAACTTCCGCAAAAAAACCAAACACGAATTGTCAACACGATCGAGGCTACTAATACCATACCTTAGTGCTAATTGTGAGAAAGTTTGCCTTGCCTCGTCTCAAGAATCTCAACGCCGCATTAAAATTATTTTTAGCGATACAAGCAAACTGTTCGTCAATGTCAATATTAGCTCTTAGTCTAATTAAAATTCGTCTGGGAATGTCTTTTGTTTGCTGACTTTTTCTACAAGTTCAGTGCGTTTTTTTCCACCACTCATCGCTAATATAGCAATCCTCGCATCAGCCGCAAAATCGAGCGAGACCAGAATCCTTGCAGTGCGAGCCAGAAAGCTCGCGTATAATGCAAGCAAATCATTTAGGATTGCTATAAGCTGTCGCGCAGTTAAATTGCATATTCAGGGCGGGCGGGACGCCCACCCCACAAGAGTTGGATTGTTTTTTGATAGACAATTTAAATGCAGAACAGCTTACAGCGTATCCCAGGTTTATTAACAGCAGTAGGGACACGGCACTGCCGTGTCCCTACGAGGATTGAGCGCTCAGCGGGTGTCCTTCATAAACGTGAAATCTGCTGTATCAATCGGTTCACCGCTATCTAAACTTTCTAATAGTAATGTCTCAAGTTGTGTTGTTGCCACTCGTTGTGGTTGTTGGCGAATCAAGTGTCGGATGTATTCGCTAGCGGTACTGTAGCCACCTTTGGCAATTTGTTCGCCGAGTCCCCCATCGATTCGGGCCGCGAAATTTTGAGTGTTGTCATAGTTTGTAAAGTTTTACATCTGTAATTGAAAAATGGCAAATATTGTCAATTTTTGCCAACTGCTGCTGAGCTTGGGCCTGAATCAACTAGCCAAAGCTCGATCGCACTCCCTGCACCCTCGATCTTCTCGTCCAATTGTAAAATTTTGTGACATTTTTGATTTGGTAGCTTTAGATACAGAATTCTCTGTTATAGTGATAGAAGAGAAGAAAAAACCAGCCCAACATTAATCAAAGTATAGGAAGGAACCGCATATGTCTACCGAAAATCAAGCTCGCTCTCTGATGATGCGCCACCACCACTTGGTGAAGAATCGGCAGCAATCCATGCTCAATCGCACCGCCACCGAAGTCGGGATGGAAGATACCCACTACTGGGGTCACATTCAAGGCAAAGCGCAGCCCAGCCTTCAAGCCAGTTACGATCGCAGCAACGCCACCATGAGCTAGAGCAAGCTCAATTTCCCCAATTTCCTGCAAAGTTATTACCTATATTTGGAGAAACCAGTTATGTCTACTCAAGAACAAGCCCGCAGCCTGATGATGCGCCACCAACACGTCGTCAAAAACCGTCAGGAATCCATGCTGAGCCGTGTGGCTGCTGAAGTTGGTTTAGATGCTGGTTCTCCAGCGAGTATCGATCGCAAATAACTCCTTTTTTCAACGGCGAGATAGTTGAATCGAGTTTGTTGTTTGCCAGCTAAAAATTAATCATGTCAGTTACAAAACCGTCGCGACTTCTTCTTGAGTTCTAACTCTAGATTGGAAGCCGCGATTAGTTTTATGGGGTTGGTTAAAGACAAAAAGTGAGTCACAGCCTCCCTGAACTGCATTTCCACGCCGGGGAACCAGAAAACGAGCAAACCCTTAGAAAATTAGTTGTTCGCAATCTAAAATCTAAAATCTAAAATCTAAAATGATATAATCCCCTTTCAGCAGATTGAAGGCTACTAGGGAGGTCATCATGTCGGACTGGAAAGAAATTGGCGGCGGAGTTACAGCACCCAGAGGGTATAGAGCCTCGGGAATTACAGCGGGTTTGAAGCCTTCAGGCTTGCCGGATTTAAGTTTAATTTTGTCAGAGGTAGACGCGATCGCCGCAGGAGTCTTCACCACATCCACTGTCCGGGCAGCTTGCGTGGACTACTGCCGCCAGCTTTTGCAAACTAAACCCAGCGCCAAAGCAATATTGTGCAATGCGGGACAAGCTAATGCTGCTACGGGCGAACAAGGTTTGGCAGATGCCCTCGAAAGTGCCAAATTGTTGGGAGAAGCGCTGAATATTCCTCCAGAATCGATTCTTTTAGCCTCCACTGGCGTCATCGGACAGCGGATTAAAATGGAGCCGCTGAGGGCGGGAATTCCGCGATTAGTTGCTGAGGCATCGGAAACTGGTTCCGATGCGGCGGCTAAGGCTATTTGTACGACTGATTTAGTGCCGAAAACGATCGCCCTGGAAACCGTGTTTGGCGATCGACCGGTGCGTATCGGCGGCATTTGCAAAGGTTCGGGAATGATTCATCCAAATATGGCAACAATGCTGGCATTTGTAACTTGCGATGCAGCAGTGTCGTCGCATTTGTGGCAAGAAATGCTGAGTAGGGCGGCTGATAGAAGTTTCAATCAAATTACTGTTGACGGAGATACCAGTACCAACGATTCGCTAATTGCTTTGGCGAACGGTCAATCCCGCACGCCCGCAATTACAGAAATGGGGGCGGATGCTGAAAAATTAGAAGCGATGCTGACAGAAGTTTGCGTGCATTTAGCAAAGGCGATCGCCCGCGACGGCGAAGGTGCAACTTGTTTGGTGGAAGTGCAAGTTAGCGGCGCGCTGGATGAAGTTTCTGCGAGTAAAATTGCCAAAACAATTGTCGGTTCTTCTTTGGTGAAAGCTGCTATTTTCGGACGCGATCCGAATTGGGGCAGAATTGCGGCGGCGGCGGGGCGCGCTGGCGTACCTTTCGAGCAAGAGAATTTGCGGATTCAATTGGGAGATTTTTTGATGATGGAAAACGGCCAACCTAAAGAGTTCGATCGGGCTGCTGCGAGTAATTATATGAAAGCGGCTGCGGAAGGGGAATATTTGAAGGAAGACACGGTTTTAATTCAGGTTAGCGTCGGGAATGGCAGCGGTTCTGCGAAAGCTTGGGGATGCGATTTGAGTTACGACTACGTGAAGATTAATGCGGAGTATACGACTTGACGAATTGCGGGCGATTCAATCGCCCGCAATTTCAATCGCCCGCAATTTTAACCGCCCGCAATTTCAAGCACTATTTTACCCGTTACTGAGCCTGTTTCTAATAGTTCGTGAGCGGCTTGAGCTGCTTCGAGGGGGAAAGTTTGGCTGACGTGAATTTTGAGCAAGTTGCGATCGCACAAACGAGCACACTGCTGCAAAATATGAGCTTGGTGTTCCTGTTCCTCCACCAAACCTTCCAGCATCGGTGTTAACATTAATTCCAAACTAATTCGCAGATTTCGCATTCTCGCTGTTTTCAAATTGCCCAAAGTTGGATCTGGTTCCAAAATTGTTACCAAATCTCCATAAATTTTCACAGCCGGAATAGTTTGGTAAAAAGTTTCTCCCCCGACTGTATCAAAAGCCAAGTCAACTCCTTGTCCTTGAGTCCAAGTCAAAATCTCATCGACAACATCGGTATTTTTGTATAAAATTACTAAATCTGCACCCAACTGCCTTACAAATTCGGCTTTTGCTTCAGAACTCACAGTCGTGCAAACCTCAGCACCATGCAACTTCGCCAACTGTACCGCGACGTGGCCGACACCGCCGGCACCGGCTTGAATCAGCACCTTCTTTGATAACACCTGGCCGGCTTGTAAGCGCCCTCGATCGTACAGCGACTCCCATGCTGTAATTAAAACCAACGGTGCAGCCGCAGCCTCAGCAAAACTTAAAGCAGCAGGCTTGAGGGCGAGAAAGCGTTGGTCTACAACGGCAAACTCAGCATAAGTACCGATCGAGCCGCCCAAACCGCCGTTGCAGAAAAAAACCTCGTCTCCCACTTGGAAACTTTGCACACCAGCACCGACAGCCTCTACAACTCCCGCACCGTCGCACCCCAAAACGTGAGGAGTTTTCTCCGGGTAAAAAGTGCCGCGCGCCCGCAACTTAGTATCTATTGGATTGATCCCCGCCGCCCGCAACCGTACCAAAACTTCAGTTTCTGTTTGTATAGTAGGGGCTGGGATATCTTGCAGTTTCAATACGGACGGGCTTCCGGGCGTTTCAAAAACGATCGCTTTCATTAGGGGTGTTCACTCACTTGTCGCCTTCACTGCGATCCTACCTTGTATTCGTTACCCATCCGTGACGATACTTAGTTATTTTTAAATAGATTGGCTTCATATAACTACAACAATTGTCGAGCGGTGCTAATCGATGTTCAATCTAGATTTATTTTTTTACTTTGAGATTCTTGCATACCTTCTGGGATTATCGGCGACTTTAGCCTTGGCGTCCGCGATTTATCTCAAGTGGCAGCGAAGGCCCTCCAGTCTGCCGTCAGCCGAAGAATCACGGGAGTTGGCAGAATTAAACTCCGACGATTTATCTGGGAGATTGAAAAAGCGGAAAAACTTTTGGATTTTCCCTAAGTCAAATCAGTTGGCAGCAACTGACAGCTTCTTGGGTAAAGTTTTAGGTATTGGCGACGCTGTATTCTTGACCGAGCAACAGCGCCCAACTGTGAATTCTTCGCCTGTTGTCGGGTCTGGAACCAGCAAAACCCTAAGTCTGAGCATTTCGGGTTCGATGGGGGAAAATCTCGATCGCCCGAATGCCGGCAATCCTCCCAAAATCACCGCTTCCCCGCAATTAGATGAAGATTTGCTGGGCGACATCCTAGCAGGTACTGATTCGCCGGGGGGATCGGAATTCTTTGATGCCTTAGTTCGCCACTTAGCCTCAGCACTCGGAGTTCGCAGCGCCGTCGCTGCCAAATCGATTAAGTCGATCGAACCGGCCGATGCTGCTCCCGATAGATTGCAAGTTATCAGTTTTTGGAGCAACGGACTGTGGCAGCCAAACTTTGAATGCGACACCGCCAATACTCCCGAAGCGATGGTGCTCGAGCGGGGAATGTACTCCTGTTCCGACTGCCTCCGGGAAACCTTTCCAGAAGACCGCAGACCGATAATTACAGGTGCGCGGAGTTTCCTGGGAGTCTTGCTCAAAAACTCTTACGGCGAACCTTTAGGCATTATTTGTATTTTCCACGATCGACCCCTGCCGGAAGCACATCTTGCCAACTTCCGACTAATTCTCAGCATTTTTGCCGGACGGGCAGCCGCCGAATTAGAGCGGCAGCGCCTAGAAGCAGCACTTTCCACTGTAGAAGCGAAATACTGCGCCCTTGTAGAACAAATGCCGGCTGTCACCTACATTTCTCCCCTCAACCGCAGCGCTGCCAAACTTTACATCAGCCCGCAAATCGAGACTTTTCTTGGTTATTCTGTAGCTGAATGGCGGGCAGACCCCGACCTGTGGCTGAAACTCGTTCACCCAGAAGACCGCGACCGCGTGTTAGTTGAAAACGCCACACAGAAATTCACCTGTGGAGAAGAGATATTTTGCGACGGGCCGCTGGTTTCAGAATACCGCGCGATCGCCCGCAACGGCCGAGTCGTCTGGTTCCGCGATCGAGCGATCGCAGTTCGCGATGAAGCAAGCAAGTCTGTCATCCTTCAAGGCGCAATGTTTGATATCACGGAGACTAAAGTAGCTGCCAGCGCGCTGCTAGAAAGCGAATATCGCTATTACACCTTGGCAAAAATCCTGCCGGTCGGGATTTTCCGCGCCGACGCTGGTGGAGATTGTTTGTACGTCAACCAGCGATTTTTGGAGATGGCGGGGCTGACGGCGCCACAGGCACTAGGCGAAGGTTGGACGCAAAGTTTGCATCCCGAAGACCGCGATCGCGTTTTGAGACTGTGGTATCGCGCTGTCAAAGAGAAGTTGTCTTGTAAGTTAGAGTACCGCTTTTGCAACGGCGACCTCACAACCTGGGTATTTTGGCAAGCAGTCCCGGAAATTGCCAAAAGCGGGGAAGTTCTGGGCTATCTCGGCACGCTGACCGATATCAGCGATCGCAAGCAGGCAGAATTCGCGCTGCAACAGGCCGAAGAGAAATACCGCAGCATTTTTGAAAACGCGATCGAAGGAATTTTCCAGATCACGCCCAACGGGCGCTACCTCAGCGCTAACCCTGCTTTGGCGAGAATTTACGGCTACGAGTCTCCAGCCGAACTGATCGCAAACATCCACGACATCGACCGCCAACTCTACCTCGATCCCAACCGCCGCGTCGAGTTTTTGCGCGCGATCGAAAAACACGGTTTTGTGTCAGAGTTCGAGTCCCAAGTTTACCGCGTTGACGGCACCACTATCTGGGTTTCCGAGAACGGCCGGGCAGTTCGCGGCGCTGGCGGCAATTTGCTTTACTACGAAGGCACTGTCGAAGATATTACTCTCCGCAAAATAGCAGAAGAGAAGTTAGTACACGATGCTTTGCACGATATGCTAACCGGTTTGCCCAACCGAGCTTTATTTATGGATCGCTTGGGACACGCGATCGAGCTTTCAAAACGCCGTCCCGAGATTTTGTTTGCGGTGCTGTTTATCGATCTCGACCGCTTTAAGGTTGTTAACGACAGTTTGGGGCATTTAGTGGGCGATGGGTTGCTGATCGCGATCGCGCAGCGCCTGGGAATCTGTTTGCGCGCTGGAGATACCGTTGCCCGTCTCGGCGGCGACGAATTCGCTATTTTGCTGGAAAATATCAAAAGCAGCGAGGATGCGATCCAGATTGCCGAACGAGTGCAAGCGGAACTGGCACAGCCTTTTTACCTTAAGGAGTATCAAGTTTTTACCAGTGCTAGCATTGGGATTGTTTGTTCTGGTTTTCCTCCGTATCCAAGGGAAACCAGCAAACTGTCGAGTCCCGGAAATCTGGGAAATATCGATCGGGAAACTTCTTTGTCTTCCTTATCTTCCGACTCTCCTGTTCCCAATTTCCAGTTCCCAATATTGTACGATCGACCAGAAGAACTGCTCCGAGATGCAGATGCTGCCATGTATCATGCTAAGGGATTGGGCAAAGCTCGCCACGAAGTTTTTGACCTAAGTATGCACACTCGCGCCGTCGCCCTTTTGCAACTGGAAAACGACCTGCGGCGCGCTTTAGACTCCCAAGAATTTCAGCTTTACTATCAGCCCATTGTCTCTTTAACTAGCGGTACAATCAGGGGTTTTGAAGCGCTGCTGCGGTGGTATCACCCGGTGCGGGGTGTCGTATCTCCCGGCGAGTTTATTTTAGTAGCAGAAGAAACTAGATTGATTATACCTATTGGTTGGTGGATGATGCGATCGGCTTGCCGTCAGATCCACCAGTGGCACCAAAAATTCCCAGCCAATCCGCCGTTGACTGTCAGCGTCAACCTTTCTAATCAACAATTTAAACAACCGGATTTAATCGATCGCATTCGCGAAATTTTACAAGAAACTCAGCTTGACCCCCGCACTTTCAAGTTAGAAATTACTGAAGGCGTCATCATGGAGAATGCCGAATCAGCAGTCGCTATCCTCGCGGAATTGAAAAAATTAGAAATTCAATTATATATTGACGATTTCGGCACTGGCTATTCTTCTTTGAGCCGCCTGCACACTTTTCCAACTGACGCTTTAAAAATCGATCGAGCTTTTGTCAGCCGCATGACTGAAGATGAAGGCAACGAAGCCATCGTACAGACAATTTTAATTTTAGCCAGTCATTTAGGCATGGATGTAATTGCTGAAGGAATCGAAACCATCGAACAGCTTAATTTACTCAGAGCACTGCAATGCGAATACGGACAAGGATACTTTTTCTCAAAGCCGGTAGACAGCATCGCAGCCACACTTTTGATAGCAAGTCAACCTGAATGGTAATTTTACTGTTGACTGTTGACTGTTAACTGTTGACTGTTGACTGTTGACTGTTGACTGTTAACTTTTGGGTTTTTGTTTTAGTGAGTTAAGATAAGCATTAAGTTTTGGTGAAAGTTCATTTAATAAGGGATGCAGGCGATCGCTCTGTTCTTGAGTTAAAAGATTTCGAGCTCCGTCAAGTCTTAACCAGTGTCTTGTTTCGTTTAATGAACCTCGGGCAATTTTCACAAAACGCTGATTATCTTGGCAGCTATAGCGTCCATGTCCTTCTGCAATATTAGCACCAACACTATCAGCCGATCGCACTATTTGTTTGCCCATCGTATCCTTCGTAAACTCGTCCCATTTTTTAACAATAAACCATATTTCGTTTGATATTTTTTCAGCTAATTGATAAACTTGTAGCTGTTGGAAGCTTTCCATCTGAGCTCCTTTAAAATAGTTGATGGCAAACCATTAACAGTCAACAGTCAGCAGTCAACAGTCAACAGCCAACAGTCAACCGTCAACAGTCAACAGTCAACCGTCAACAGTCAACCGTCAACTGACTCAAACTTTCGCTTCCAAAGACTTGAGAAACTCAGTATTGACCCCCGACTCCCGCGTCAGGGCAATTTTCCCAGTCCGAGCAATTTCCTTAATCCCAAATCTATTCAGAACCTGGACGATCGCCACCATTTTACCCGGATCTCCGACAACTTCCAATGTCAGCGTATCATCACCAATATCTACCACTCGCGCTCGGAAAATTTGAGCTAACTCAATTACCTCCGATCGCGTCCCGCTAGCAGCATTAACTTTCAGCAACATCAACTCCCGTTCCACACAGGGAATTTCCGTTATATCCTGAACTTTTAGCACGTTAATCAACTTGTACAGTTGCTTGGTCAACTGCTCGATAATCTGGTCATCTCCGGGTACAACCATCGTAATCCGAGATACTCCCACTTGCTCTGCCGGGCCAACGGCCAGACTTTCAATATTAAAACCCCGACGGGCAAACAAACCAGCAATTCGAGTGAGGACACCCGCTTCATCTTCAACTAAAACCGAAAGAGTGTGTTTCATTTCTCCAAAAAGACGCATTTCGTGCAATTCTACTTTCGCCAATTCGCCTTTGAGCAGAAGTGCACGTCCATTGAACCTGTATTAAACAATATATAGCAGTTGACAGTTGACAGTTGACAGTTGACAGTTGACAGTTGACAGTTACATATAGCAGTTCGATCGCTTTGTGAGGTACGCCCGCGGTGCCCTATATCCCAGAACACCTGATGTTACTGAGAAAGGCTCTAGTATCCGACTCAAACCGTTGATGAAGCAAGGGATCGCGGGATCTATTCATGACGTTATTTATGTCAAGACCGATGTAGCGGTTGCTATATTGATGTTGTACGAGCAGGTATGGGGTCGATTCTTCAATTCTAAAATTGCTTTCGCATTGTTCGCGATCGCCCTGCAACCTCTAAAATCTAAAATCTAAAATCTAAAATCGATTGACGGGGACTGAAATTTTGAGACCAATTGGTCTCAAAATTCCTTCACAGAAAAACCCGGTGTTCCAGCGACGGCATCTGGCGGCGGACTTGTTCTAGTCGATCGGGATTAATTTCTGCGATCGCCACTCCCGGTTCCTCTCCAGCATCCGCCAAAACCACACCCCAAGGGTCTACAATCATCGCGTGACCGTGAGTTTGACGGCGGCCGTAGTGGCGGCCAGTCTGTGCCGGTGCGATCGTATAACAAGTATTCTCGATCGCCCTAGCTTGCAGCAAAACCTTCCAGTGATCCTTGCCAGTGTAAGCCGTAAACGCCGCCGGCACGAACAAAACATCAGCCCCCTTGTACGACAAATGCCTGTACACTTCCGGGAACCGCACGTCATAGCACACCGAAAGTCCCAGCGTCCCCAACTCCGGCGACACATAAACCGGCGGCAAATCTTCACCAGCTTTCACAGTGTTCGATTCCCTGTAAGTAATGCCGTCTGGCACATTCACATCGAACAAATGTACTTTTTTGTACCTTGCTACTTCAGTACCGCTTGGGTCTACCAGCAAACAAGTATTGTATACTTTCCCCCCCTCCGTCGGCACCGGAAATCCGCCGCCGAGAATCGTTACCTGGAACCGCTGGGCCATCGTTTTGAGAAATTTTTCGCTTTGGAGTCCGATCGCCTCTGAAGAAGCAATCTTTTCCTCCTCTTCTCCGATAAACGAGAAATTTTCTGGTAAGCAAACTAACTCCGCACCCCGACGCACTGCCAGGTCTATTAATTCCTCTGCCTGAACCAAATTTTTTTGCAGGTCAGGCAAGCTAGTCATTTGAATTGCTGCGGCGAGATAAGACTTCATCGATTCACAATATTAGTCATTAGTCATTAGTCATTAGTCATTAGAAGCCTGCGATTTGAGAGTTTTGATATTTGAGCTTTGAAATAACTTGATAAATCACCGCTCAAACTTCAAAACTCTCAACTTTTTAACCCTAGGTTTTGCAACCTAAATCCACTGATTTTTTAGGGCATCGGATGGAAAAGCAAGTCTGGGAAAAAACGGTTGAATTCAATCAAAATTCCCGCCGTTACCACCATCCAAACTGCTGTCAATACTGGTGCGGTCGAAAGATACTTCAGAAAGTATTGCATGAATACTGCTCCTCAAAAGTCGAGACAACTTAAATTATACGAACCGATTTTAGATTAAGGATTTTAGACTTGGAATTTGTAAACCAACTAAAATCTAAAATCTAAAATCCCCAATTGCTAGCGCGGCGAAACAGTAATTTCGTCGTCCTTCGCAAACATTTCACCAGTGGTGAGTTCTTTGAGAGCTGCCAGAGGCCACAAAAAGCCGCTCAGCATAAATGTGACTGCCAAAGGAACGTCGATAATAATCTCTTTTTCCTCTGGACTTGCTGATTTTTTGATTGCTTGCAGATAAGCGCGGCCGACCCAACCAATCCAACCAGCAATATACAAGAACAGCACGCTGGGAATCAAAAAGTCCCCTGCTTTACTCAAGTTGCCGTCTACGATTAAGTGCGGGTATCCTTCCGGGCCGCACATAGCTTGAGAATAGCGCTCGAATCTTGCTTTCGCAGATGCCGGGTCGCCATTCGTAGAACGCGCATTTTTAGCCAGTTCCTTGAATTCGGGAGAGTCCTTGCACGGCACTAAATTGTAAGCCGAAGCAACTGGAGCAAAACTGATCCACAGACTCAACACTAAAAGTGCAGCAAACAATCGTCGCATGAAATTGTTTCCTTTTGTTACAAAACAATAAGTTTTTTTACAAGCATTTCAACTTGCCGATCTGGAATCCAGATTACCGTGTTTGTTGACAGTCTCAAGTATCCATCATTGATGCGACAAAGCCCAATAAAATCAGCGATTCGCGTTTTCATAGGTCAATGCTGAGCTAGCAATACCGCGAGGATATTCCTTCATTGCATCAGATGAGGACCTTACCTGTCCGAATCGGGCAAATATCCCTCAACAATAACCTGAGTACAGGTATAGCGGGGGACTTGCGCCGAATTAGTTAAGCTAGCAATAGCTAACCTATCAAATAAAATTACCAGTTAATGGCAACCATTTTCGCAATCGAAACAAGTTGTGACGAAACAGCAGCAGCGATTGTTAAGAATCGTCAAGTTTGCAGCAATGTTGTAGCATCGCAAATTAAAATCCACGAGCAGTATGGCGGGGTAGTGCCCGAAGTCGCTTCGCGGAGTCACCTAGAAATGCTAAATCAGGTCATTGCCCAGTGTCTTTGTGAAGCCAACCTCAGTTGGTCAGAAATTGACGGCATTGCAGCGACTTGTGCCCCCGGTTTAGTAGGTGCCTTGTTAGTCGGGCTGACAGCGGCGAAAAGTTTGGCAATAGTCCGCCAAAAACCTTTTTTAGGCGTCCACCACCTCGAAGGACACATCTACGCTTCTTACCTTACCGAACCCGACTTGCAGCCGCCGTTTTTGTGCCTGTTAGTTTCCGGGGGACATACTAGCTTAATTTACGTCAAAGATTGCGGCGTTTACGAAACTGTAGGACAAACGCGCGACGACGCGGCCGGCGAAGCTTTTGATAAAGTGGCGAGACTGTTGCAGCTAGGATATCCCGGCGGGCCGCTGATTGACAAATTGGCGGCCCTTGGCAATCCCCAAGCATATCCCCTGCCAGAAGGCAGAATTTCGCTGCCAGGTGGCGGCTACCATCCCTACGACAGCAGCTTTAGCGGGTTGAAAACAGCAGTTTTGCAATTAGTGCAGAAACTCAAAAAACAAAATAACAATGTGAGTGAGGAAGGCTTCTTGCCTGCCTCTACAATTAATGATATTGCGGCCAGCTTTCAAGAAACAGTAGCCAAGGGTTTAACAAAAAGATCGATCGACTGCGCCATAAATTTCGGGCTTACCACTATTGTAGTCGGTGGCGGAGTTGCAGCAAACAGCGGACTGCGAAAACACTTACAAACGGCAGCAGCTAAACACAATTTGCGAGTATTGTTTCCCCCATTAAAATATTGCACAGACAACGCAGCAATGATCGGCTGTGCGGCGGCAGAACACTTGCAGCGAGGACACACATCGCCGCTGACTTTGGGAGCAAATTCAAGAATGGCTGTCAGCGATATTATGGAACTGTACAATAGTCATTAGTTATTAGTTATTAGTCATTAGTCATTAGTCATTAGTCAACAGTTAACAGTTAACAGTCAACAGTCATTAGTCAACAGTCAACAGTCAACAGTCAACAGTTAACAGTCAACAGTTAACAGTCAACAGTTAACAGTCAACCAAACGATGAAAATCCGCGACGCAGTAGAAAGCGATTTGCCAGCTATTGTCCAAATATACAACGCAGCAATACCGGGTAGAATGGCCACAGCAGATTTAAAACCAGTCTCAGTCGAAAGCCGCCTTCAGTGGTACAGAATACACTCCCCCAATTCCTTGCCGATTTGGGTAATCGAATCAGAACAAAATATCGTTGGCTGGCTGAGTTTTCAGCTTTTCTACGGGCGCGCCGCCTATCAGCATACAGCAGAAGTTAGCATCTACGTCGCACCCGATCGCCAGCGCTGCGGAATCGGACAAAAATTATTGCAATCGGCAATTGGGCGGAGTCCAGAATTGAAAATTAAAACTCTTATGGGAATAATTTTTGCTCACAATCAGCCGAGTTTAAGATTGTTTGAGAAATTTGGCTTTCAGCGGTGGGGATATCTGCCGCAAGTTGCCGAACTTGACGGGATTGAAAGAGATGTGATAATTCTGGGCTTGCGTTGTCTGTAGGAACTGAGATATTGCACCATTCTCGCTTAACAGGCAAGATGCCTGTTCCACAAGAAAATTCATCTCTTGTGGAACAGGCATCTTGCCTGTTCATAAAAGGATTATTGACAATGCTGCAACATCTCATATCGTTTCCGGTTGCATCGGAACAATCAAATCGAGTCAACAGCTTAACACTCAACCATTCAGTTTTTTGACCCCTCCTTCAACAGTCAACAGTCAACAGTCAACAGTCAACAATCACCTGACGGTACAACCGGAATTGATGTGATGTTTGCTCAATCTGCTAAAATTGTAATTTCATCCAAAGATGCGATCGCCACATCAGCTTTTTCCAAATGGCGAACCTCCGCATTCCCCCAACAAATCCCGATACAGCCCGCCGCCCCCGCATTTTTACCCATCTGAATATCGCCCCCTGAATCTCCCACCATCAAAGTTGCTGCGGGCTCAACTCCGAGTTTCTCGCAAGCTTGCAAAAACAATTTCGGATCGGGTTTATTAAGATCCGTTGAATCAACTCCCATTTCTAACTGAATGTAGTCGGCTAATGCGTGGTGTTTCACAAACTTCTGCACCGCAGCAGTCGTAGCCGCCGAAAGAATTCCCAGCTTCAAACCCGCTTCCGAAAGATATTTCAGCACTTCCAAACTGCCGACAAATAAAGGAGAAACAGCACTATTTTTAAACATTTGGTCTGCTTCGTCAAAAGCGCGGCGTGCAATAGTTAAAGATTCCAACCATCCCCTGCCGGTTTCGGCGATGTATCCCGCTGCAACAATCTCATTTTCCCTGCGGCTGCCCACTGCAAGCAAGCCTGCGGGGTCGATGCTGCCGCCTTCGATACCGAAAGCCATTTGTAACGGCTCTCCAACGCCGGGAATTTGAGCGTCTGCGAGGCGCGATCGCTTAATCCCCAACAGTCTCAAAAACTCCTGAGAATCCTCTAGAGTGCCGTCTTTGTCAAAAATCACGGCTTGGATATTTGAGAATGTAATGCCCCGACATTTTATAGTTACCAAGAATCATAACTCCCGAATTTCTATATTTTTTTCTATTTTCTCATATTGCGCTCTTTTTAGCAATTATTTTTAGCAATTGTCACTTGATTGTCCGATCGTTGCCCAATAACCGCAGGTGCGTTGCCACCACCATGAATACAATTATCCTAATTTATTTAACGTCACATCTTTTACCCAAGAGAGTCAATTTGCAATCAACCAATGCCCGCAAATAACCTCATAAAATTGACTAGAGAATACTTAAATAATATTGTTTTCTCTAGAAAAATACCAGTTAATTGCATTTTTTTATTGCGATAAACTGCCAAATACAGTCACGGAAATTATGTGTTTGTGAACGACTAAAATTGGTAGTAATTTAGCCAAAATAAGACTTACGCACGATTGTTTAGAAACCGGTTTTTTTTAGGAAAAGATGCGTTGTAGACCGCCGATTCGCTAAAAAACCCGGTTTCACCGGCCCCGATGCGTAAGTCGTGAATTAAAATTATCACTGATTGTCCTGACCACGAATTTCAAAGGTGGTACCCGCCACGTGATTTATCCGTGGAATCAATCCAAAATCTCAAATCGAAAATCCTCAAGCCCCCGCATTTATCCGTGGGGTCAATCTAAAATCTAAAATCTAAAATCTAAAATCGATTGACTGTGTAGGACTACCAGGGCTGCATTGATGAATTCGTGTGCTGTGAGTTTCAATCCCCTCGCGGGGAAGTGGTTTGAGGAAGAGATTGTCAAGCTTTTGAAAGCGCTTCCTCGCTCATCTCAGGTTCCGGGGGTGCAATCTGCAGCGGCTTCAATTGTCTGACAACTTCGTCAAACGGCAAAATTCGGACTTGATTGTTAAATACATTTACTTGATAAACTCTGCGGTAGCTGAGGTCAAATCCTGTCAGCCAGCCGCTTTTGGGATGATAAGCACCCGTGTCAATATCCAACCACCCTTCACCCCTGACTAATTCGCCTGGCCTGACGCCTTCAAAGGTAAAAGTGATCGTGTGACCCGTGATAATTAATTTATTGGCAAAATAGGGTTTCGATATGGTGTGAAATTCTTTGCGAATCCAGCAGAATTGTTCGATCGACTGTTCATCGATCGACAGATGGGGGTCAACGCCGGCGTGAACCAGCCAGATGTCCCCTAAGTCCAAGTGCGTGGGGAGCGATCGCAGCCACTCTAAGTGTTTGTACGGCATCATCCCTGTATCTCTGTAGCTCGCTACTGTCGCATCGCCGCCGCTGTACAGCCAACATTGCCACGCTCGCATATCCATCGGCACCCCCGACAACGCCTCCAGCATCAGTTGTTCGTGGTTGCCCAGCAGAGTTTGGTAGGGGCTGTGCTGGACAAAATCTAATACCTGAGCGCTTTTGGGGCCGCGATCGATTAAGTCTCCCAAAAAATAGACGCGATCGTCCGAGCTGGGGGCCAGTGCCTCTAGCAGGGTCATTAAACCGTCGTAATGCCCGTGTACGTCGCCGATAACAATGCGCCGATGCTCCATTGTGCTTATGCGCTTTCCTGACTCAAAAGCCAAATTTTTAGCTTATAGCATCTGATTTTGCTGCTATTTTCCTCCCCTGTTTTGCGGAGGAGGGGTGTCACCCATTATACTGCTTTGTATCAAAATTTGGGAAAGCTCACCAGTATCTGTTTCCGTAGCTACCGATCGGTAAGCGGGTAAAAATAAATATCACGTGGGAAAGGGCGGGTTTTGCAACGATCGACTTGCTTCTAGTACAGATCCTGCCCTTAACCCGCCCCGACAATTTCTTGTCAATTGTGCTTTGGCAACTGCTGTTACTGAGTCAAAGCTTTGAGGAATGTCTGGAGTTCTGCCAAAAAACCTTTCTTTTTTAGCGGTTTTGCAGGTGTGGTGGAGTCAGGATCGGCGCTTGGGAGAGAAGCGGCTAAAATCCGCTCTAAATCGTCTCCGACAGGTTTTTGGGCGGTTTCAGAAATTAGTTCGTATTCGTCGTTTGTTTCCACCCAGACTTGCCAGGATTGGGGGTAGCAGCGGAATAGGGCCGCACTGTCTAGGGGTCTGATGTAGTAGCAGGATTCGATTTTGCTGAGGAATCGATCGCGCAGTTGGCGGGCCGCATAGCCTATACCTATGGTGGCAACATCTTCGAGGCGCGGGTTGAGTAGAATTACTGGGCGACCCGCCGCAGCTATGTAAAGTTTTTCGACTTGGGCCACTTCTACAGCCGCCGGGTTCACTAGCAGGAACAGTTCATCTTCCGGTGCTATTTTCTCTTCAACAGGGGTGCGACTGCTGCCCAAATCAGTGACTTTAAACGGTGTTTCTCCCCAGTCGCGGCGCGCGAGGGCGGCAGCACCGGTGTCGGGAAAAAAGACTTTTACTCCGGGGTAAATTTCCTCAAATTCTGGGAGGAATTGTTGGGTGATAGACTGTGCTTGCAGGGCGATTTCTGGAAATATTAATTCGACTTGCAGTAGAGTTTGGCCGTCCGAGAGGGCGGCGGCGGTTGCAATCCTGGATTGGGCGATCGCCTCGTTGAGATCCTTGGGCAGTTCTGTCATTAATCTTATTGTTTTGGCTCGACTTTTCTCAATCCAATTTTACCTGAGATATTGCACCATTTTCAATTACCTATTTAGGAACAGGCAAGATGCCTGTTCCACAATAAAATTCACTCTTTGTGGAACAGGCATCTTGCCTGTTCTCGATCATGGTGCAAGATGTAAGTTTTACCCCATCAAGCAACAAAAGCTAACACCGACACAGGCGAGCCGGAACCTCCTAAAAGACGCAATATTCCGATAACTAAAGTGATGTCAGCGGCAGGTAACAAGTCGAGATTTGCCAGATTTTCCAGCACTATTCGCTGCTTTTCCAATACCAGTTTGTTAACGGCAAAGCTTTCATCTCGCCCGGTATCAACTCCGTGAGTGTCGGTTCCAATTCCGGCGATCGAGCGTTCTTCTAGCAAAAATTGAGTTGCTGCTTTGCCAAATCCGGGAAAGTGGCAAATTCCGCGATCGTCTCGGTTAAAAAATGCTTCCTCGTCATCCCATTTTTCTTGCCAGCCAGTATACAATAAAACTAGATTTCCCGGTTCTATAAGTTTGTGCTGCCGTTCCCAAGCCAATATATCATCAATTGTTAAAGTGTAGTCGGGATTGGCAATACTTTGCTCGCGGATGTCGATCGCAATTGCAGGGGAAACTAGCGACTGCGGCGAATAACTATCAATGCTGGCGCCTCCTGCATAAAAGCTGTTGGGTGCGTTGATGTGAGTGCCGCTGTGTTCTCCCATTGAGAATTTTCGCAGGAAATAGCCGTGTTTTTCTATTTGAGATACTGTTTCAAATTCTGTCGCCGGATCGCCCGGCCAGATGGGAATATTGGGGTGAATTGCATGGGTTAAGTCTATAATTTCGCTGTAGGCGATCGTTTTTAGATTGTTTGAGTTTAATTGGTTTGTCATCAGGTAAAATATATCTATTATTTATTAAACACAGTTTCTTCAATTCTAAAATCTAAAATCTAAAATCTAAAATCGATTGACCGTCTGCGCTCTCAATCTAAAATCTAAAATCTAAAATCTAAAATTCGATTAGTCGATCGAGCGTTGCTGCCATCACATCCTTTGTTTGCCCGGAAACAGTATACACCAAAGCTTCTCGATAAACTCTCCCGGCCGGGTGCACCGTACCGTTAGCAGCACCGCCAGAAACTGCAACCGCAGCGTGTCCGCAGCGCACCGCTAAATCAATGGCTTGAGCTCGCAGTGCTAATTGTTCTGCTTTCGAGCTATGTTGAGATTGTTGCAAATTCTGTTTTAGCCAATCGAGCTTTTGCTCTAATTTTTGGCAAGCCTCCGCTATCAAAGGTGAATTTTTAGCTTTCGCGGTTGCTACAATTACATCCAATCCCGCTTGAATACAGCCAAAAGTACCGGGAAGAAAATTCAGTATATTTTTGCTGTCGTTTTCCGCAATCCAGCCGACAGGTTTAACTGAAATTATTTCCGATTCGCGCAGCAACCAATTATCGAGAGTTGCTGTCACAGTATTAGTCGAGTTCATGGCGATTAACTGCATGATTTCGCTGAATGTTATTTTACCATATTCGCCTTCAATTTTGACAAAAGGTAGCAAACCGAAAACAGCGCGATCGTCAGGAAGTACCGCAGCTACAATAAACTTTTGAAACAAGCCAAAACCTGTTACCCAAGAAACTTTTCCTGACAGTAAATAGCCATCTTTTGCGGGAGTTGCGGTGACGGCAGGATTGCCCGATCGCCTCAAATGCGAAAACCCAATACCCAAGCGTAACTCTTTTTGGGCGATCGCGGGCAAGTATCTGCTTTTTAGCATTTCATTGTCGCTGTTGGCAAGCATGGCAGTTGCGCTGTGGTGCTGAGTTTGCAGGAAAGATAAAGCGCCGGAATATCGAGCCGTCAATTCCTGATATTGGTAAAAAATCTCCGGTGCAATTTCGGCGCCGCCCCATTTTTGGGGAACTCGCAATGCTAAGAGCGATCGATCTTCCAATCCAGTAACTGCTGTTTTCAGCGCTTCCGAGTCGCTGTCGATAATATCCGCGTGGGGTGCAACGCACTTTTGTAGGTAAGTTTCTGTGCTGTTGAGAATCTCTTGGGAATCCATTTTTTATAATTATTTTATAGCAGAGGTAGGGACACGGCAGTGCCGTGTCCCTACTTATTTCCTCACATTGTGCACCCTTATCAAGAACGGGCAAGATGCCCGTTCCACAACAAACAAACAAATAAATTATATCTATTGTGGAACAGGCATCTTGCCTGTTCCACAACAAATAAATTCTATTTATTGTGGAACGGGCATCTTGCCCGTTCATAAAAGGCTTGTTAAGAATGCAACAATTAACTTATTCCCACACTTTCCAAGGAGCCTTCCCTTCATCCCAAAGCTCGTTTAAATACTTGTATTCTCGATAAGTATCCATCGCAAAGAAGAAGCCCTCATGACGGTAAGCCATCAACTCTCCCTCTGCGGCCAAACGCTGCATCGGCTCCTGTTCTAAAATACAATCATCTCCCCCCAAATACTCAAATACCCGGCGGTTAAATATCATATATCCAACACTAATCCAGCCGTCTATTTGAGGTTTCTCAGAAAATTCTACTACGCGGCTGTCGCTGTCTACATCCAAAATTCCAAAGCGAGAAATCGGGCGAAATGTAGTGACAGTTGCCAGCTTACCGTGAGACTTGTGGAAATCCACAAGTGCCTCAATATCGACATCAGCAACTCCATCGCCGTATGTCACCATGAAATTATCGCGATCGATATATTTTTCGATCCGTTTTACCCGCCCTCCCGTCAGGCTTGCCGCGCCAGTTTCAGCCAGGGTAACATTAAAATCTTGTTCGCGATGTTCCTCGTGATAAGTGATGGTATTGTTGCGGCCTAAGCAGATAGTAAAGTCATTGTTCATGGCTTCATAATTGAGGAAATATTCTTTAATCATGTTGCCGCGATAGCCCAAGCAAACAATAAAGTTTTGGAAACCGTAATGGGCATAGGTCTTCATGATGTGCCAAAGAATCGGATACCCCCCCACATCAACTAAGGGTTTGGGACGAAATTCTGTTTCTTCTCTGAGACGAGTACCGAGACCGCCGGCTAGGATAACTACTTGCATTTTTTCACATTTTTAATGATAATCAATTAATTTATCATTAATCATCAGTAATTTTTTCAAAGAATTATTAACATTTTCTCATATTGAGTGAAGCTTTGTAAACCACAACAAAAATCATGCCCTATTCTCAATAATTGTAGGGTGTGGGGTGCGTACCGTATATTTAAATGCTGCGCGTAATTTATAACTTATACTAATTCTCAAAACTCATGCAACAGTATTTGTAGGGTGCGTCGCCACCCGTAAATCTTAAAGAATATCCACAATTTTTGAGCGACGCACCCTACACTCAGGTGAGGGTAAACAAACCCACACTCATTATTGTTGCTTTCTGGAGGCGAGAATTGGTATTACTAATTGTAAATTAGGAAATAGACAAAAAAACAGCAAACACCTATACTAAATATAAGAAAGAAATTCAACAGCAATGAAAAATCAACTCGATCGCCTAAAAAAGTTTTTAGGTGTCCTGTGTGCGATCGCCTCAATAATTATATTATTCCAATCGGCAATACCTGGTGTTTACGCCACGGTTGTTGCACCGGAAGGCTCAACAATACCACAAACCACCGTAGCTTTTGTACCCAACATACCGGGCGGCGGATTAGACTTTCACGAAGCAGCAGGAGGACACACTTTAGAGAGACACGTTGGCAAAACAGAAGCACAACTAGCACAGCGACTCGCAAGCGAAACGAGAATTTCTGCCGCATCTTCCTTTACTGACCGTTCCGTCGCCGAAGCGGCTATTGGGGAAGCAATGAACAGAAATCAAAAGGCGATCGACTCCTGGGTGAAAAGTCGAGGTAATCGTTATACGATCGACTACAACGCCAACAGAATAATTGGCATTACTATGCGTCGCCGCGCATCCAAAGCAAGTTCAGCATCTCGCCTGAAAATCGTCCTCCAGCGCAGCGCCAAATTACCTCCCGGATACTTTATTCTCACAGCCTATCCCGAATGATA
This sequence comes from Microcoleus sp. N3A4, assembly GCF_036701805.1. Classification (NCBI taxonomy): domain Bacteria; kingdom Bacillati; phylum Cyanobacteriota; class Cyanophyceae; order Oscillatoriales; family Microcoleaceae; genus Microcoleus; species Microcoleus sp. N3A4. The sequence goes on along the minus strand of NZ_JAUBRJ010000062.1, from coordinate 15,065 downwards.
AATCAATTTCCTCATTTAACCCAATTTTTCAGTTCCTACTTTCACCAAGACTGGCCGCTAGAAGCTAACAGTCCCAGTGATGTAGTTGAAGATTACCGCAATAGCGAATCGCCCGCAAGTGTTGAAGCTGCATCGCAAGAACTCGACAAACTGCTAAAAATGCCGATCGCCCCAGCCGATTTAGAAGCATTCATCCTCGATGAATTAGGGTGTTACTACGATCCAAAATCAGAAAATCAAACAGTCAGAGAATGGTTGGAAGCCGTGCAAAAATCTTTGAAAAATCCCAGCTAAATTCTATATATTTGTAATAACACGGCTATATATTTGTAAGGACACGGCAGTGCCGTGTCCCTACAATTAATCGCGGTAGGGACACGGCACTGCCGTGTCCTCTATATAATTCCGGTGCAACCAGAAACTATATCACTTGCTAACCGTCAATAAGTAGCCTTCGTGGACGTTGAAATTAGGGATAACATAAGCCAAGCTGCCGCTACCAACCGAAAAGTTTTCTTCTTTAACCGTGACAAGCTTCTGCACCGCTCCTTCTTGATTGTTGGGAATTTTTTCTAATTTTAGAGTGATTTTCTGACCCCTTTGAAGACCTAGCTGCTCCAAATTTCCGAGGTTTAATGTCACCGTTGTTGCTGAGGAATAATTGCGGTCGAAATAACCTAAAAGTATCTGTGCTTTACCTTCAGGATTTGACTTGCTGGCTAAAGCGACAAGGCGATCGTTATCTGAGCGACTCAGCACCCGCGAATTAACTCCGTCAGCATAAGCTTTGTAAGTCCACCAAGCTGCTCTCGGCTCAAAAGTATTAGGCGTGACCATCCCAGTCAGCGTATTGTTGAAGCAATTGCTAACTTTTTGAACTCCGGTTGTATCCCAACAAGCCCTACAAGCACCATCAGCTTTTGCATACTCTAAGTTATACAAATAACCTAAAATTTCCCCCGGCTGATATTGAGCTAATTCCCCGACAATCTCGTTGACGTAAATTTTTTGCAATTTCAGTTCCTTGTAAGAGGGACTTTGCTGAAAATTGCGCTTGGCATCGATCACGTGGTCGTCAACAAATAAAATTATGGTATCGTTGAGTTCGTGCCAAGCTAAGAAATTTACTTCTAGTTTGTTCGCTTTACAGTAATCCAAAAAGGAGGCGAGGTATTCTTTGTTGTAAGTGCTGATACTCGGCCCGCCAATCACCGCTGACGGCCCCAATTCTTCCCGCAAGATTTTGTAAGCCCTTTTGTAAGTTTCAAAGAATTGTTCTCTGCTTCCCTTCCAAAACGGATTTTTTAAGTCGGGTTCGTTCCAGATATCCCAAATAATTTTCTTGCCTTTATTTTGCTGGGCTAACTGTCGGATGAATGCTTCCCACGCGGGGTAATTTTGATAGGGCCAGCCTTTGGGGTTGCTACCGTAGCCCCAGAGGTCGCTAACTAATAGTTGAAATTCGGCTCCGCTGGCGATTACTCGATCGTAAACATCGAGTCTTCCCGCCCGCCACAGCTTCGGCTGTAAGGGTTTGATTAAGTTGTCTGGGGGCTTGCTGGGGTCGATGCCGTGCAAGATGCCGCTCATGGACGTTATACCGGTGGCTGGCTGTCCAAAATCGACTGTGACGTTCGATCGCATTTGGGCAATAGTTGGTTGCTGCCCAAAATACGCGATTAACAGGACAGTTAGCACAGCTAAGCAAATTGGCAGCAGCTTATTAATAGGTTGGAACTTGAAGGTGAATTGCATATTGTATTTGCTGGCTAATTGAGAAACAGGAATTAATCACTTGTTTGCAGGGTGTGCACTACGCACCTTACTTGAGCCAATAAGGACTAAAGTCCTTACTAAAAACAGTTTTTTAGTAAGGGGATCGCAGCCAGTTCTAACGAACAGAAAATGCAGCTTCCAAACCCTGTATGGATTCTATCAATTGTTGCCACGCTTCTGAATGAGTTAGTGAGTAAGTATCAAGTTTAACGCCCTTTTCTGAAGATAACATCACAAAATTTGTGATCCAGCTCAAAATAGTTTCGGTTGTCAACAGTGGCGTGCATTTCCAAGATGAATGCAAATTCTCAACCATCCCAGATACATCCCCGCGATCGAAAGCTTGCCATGCCTGCCATACTAGGTAATAGTAGTAGAGCATACTGTCAACTTGCTGGATCTGCTTTTGGACTTTGGGGGCGATCGAGAATTTTTCTCTATTGCTGCTAGCAGATAAGACTTGTTGAATCACTTCTGCGTATTCCAAAAGCATCCGTTCTTCCTTGAACAGTTCTTCGGCCCGCAGTTTGCAAGCTTGTCCTGCAAGCCTCCGCAATTCGGGATTTTCGGCCCATAGTTCTACCGTTTGAGCTAACTCTCGCGCTGTCTGTTTCGGGTCATTTTTGGGATCGGCGATTAACTTTCCCGTGTCTCCCAACTCTTCGGGAATGCCACTGACTGCTGTAGCAATTACGGGCAATTCTTTCGCCATTGCTTCCATTACTGCTAGCGGCATTCCCTCTGCTTCGGAAGATAAAATAAAGATGTCGCTGGCGTCTAACCAATCGGCAATATCCCACCGCTGACCTAAGAATTTAACCTGTTCGGTGACTCCTAATTCGCTAACAGTTGCTCTCAATTCTGGTTCCATATTATCGTGAGTGGTAGAACCGGGGCCGGCCCAAACAAAGTATAGCTGCGACCAAATTGGACGATTTTTCAGTTGGGCGATCGCCTGCAATTGATACTGATATCCTTTAATTGGAGTCAATCTCGCCGCCGTGAAACAAACGACAGCATCTTCGGGGATTCCTTGTTCTAGACGCAGGCGTTGACGGGTTGAAAGGTTGGGCGGTTCAAAATAACTGTTCGGTCTGCCGTAATAGATGACTTTTCCCCGTTCCAGAGGCACTTTAAACAGACTCTTGAACAAGTTGAGATTCTCGTGGGAAACAGCTATGACTGCTTTGGCTAAATCGTACTGATAGGACACGGCATCGAAATAGGGAATCTGATCGCCGCGGTTGAAAGTTCGATAAGTGCGATCGATATAACCGAGAGTAATTACGTAAGGTATGTTCTGTTTGATAGCAACTTGTTTCGCAGCAAAGTTTGCCATCGGCCAGCCGTCGCTAAATATAATTAAATCCGGTTTAGCTTGCGCGTAAATTCTTTCAGCATCCGTACAATTGTAAGCAATACGCAAAAACTCTTTCATCGTGTCGAACTCCAGCCAAATATGCTCTATACCTAGCTGCTGCTGTTCGGTAATTAAAGGATTAGAAGTTTTAGTTTGCACGCTAGTAACTCGGTAGCCGTCGGCTGCTAATTTACAAAGCAGCGAGTGGTTGAATTGCGCTAAACCGCCGATTCCGTGGTCTTCTGCGTACAAAAGTACGTGCCCTGCAAGCTTGCGGTAAATTGAACTAGGCGCTGATTTAAATTGATAAGTCTTGTTGGCAGCCTCCACTACTATGTCTTGCCATTCTGGTAAATTAGTTAAGGCATAAGCATCAAAGTTGCTGCCGTATTCTTCGGAAGCAACTCTAAAATTTTCCAACCATTTAAAAACAGTTTCTGTGCCAGTAAAAGGAGTATAGTACAGAGATTTTTGCAGACATTCGACCATCTCTGCTAAATATCCGTCGCGGTACATCCGCCACGCTATCCACACTAGACACTTGTAACGTTCTGCCTTTTTTAATTTGCGTATGCGATCTGGCAAGTCCGGTCTGGAGAAGAATTGCTCCATCACTGTTTCCATACTTGTCATCACTTTTGGCCCGCCCGACATGAGATTTTTATCGTGCTGCCGGTAGCAGGTTAATATCTCTTTCAACCAAACACATTTGCAGCCTTTTAAACCCAAGCGCAAAGCAAAATCTAAATCTTCTGTTGGCGGAAAGCGATGGTCAAAACCGCCCAGACGCTCCCACCACTCGCGCCGCAGCATCATCGCGCTGGGACGCACATTTTTGTAGACCACAAAGGTTTCTAAATCTAAGTTGGGGGCGGCTTCCCAAGGCATCGCCGCGCAGATATCTTTTCCTGTTTCATCGACCATCAACCAGCCGTTTTGTACCATCCCTAAAGAGGGGTCAGCTTCAAAACAAGCAATTTGTTTGGCGAGTTTTTCTGGCAGAAAAAAGTCGTCGGCATCCAGAAAAGCTAAAAATTCGCCTTTGGCCAGTTCGCAAGCCCGATTCCGAGCAATTGCTGCTCCTTGATTTTCCTGATAGACGTACTGAATTACATCGCGGTAAGCATCTAAGACTCGGCTCGTGCTGTCTGTAGAACCGTCGTCTATGACAATAATTTCCCAGTCTTGGTACGTTTGATTGACAGCGCTTTCTACGGCTCTACTAATGTAGCGCTCGCAGTTGTACGCTGGGATAATGACGCTGACTCGCGGTGTTTTTGAGGGAAGTATGCTAGCCATTAACTGTTTCCATTGTGATAGGTTTCTTAATAGTTTAAAATCACTTGTAAATCCGTAAACTTGAGAAATAGCAGTCAGACGTTTCAGCCAATCTGTGACTGTTTGTTTTGCCGAATCTGGACTGTAGCGGAGAGATTTTTGGAAAAAATCAACCGCTTCTACTGGATAGCTACTATAGTACAGTTGCCAGGCCATCCACGTCAATGCTTCGTAGAAAGCCGGATTTTCTAACTCGCGGATGTGCTGCGGCAAATCGGGAAGCTGGAAAAATTTCTGTTTTAAGGTAATAAAAAGATTTGCTTGTTTTATGGCTTTTTTTATTGATACATTTTGGTCGTGCTGGCGGTAGGATACTGTCACTTGAGGCAGCCAAGCTGCTTCGCAACCCAACACTGCTAAACGTAGCACTAAATCTGAATCGTCTACTGAATCAAAGTCTGAATTAAACCCGCCTGCAAGTTCTAGCCACTGGCGCGAAAACATCATGGCGCTGGGAAGTACGGGCATTTGTACTATCCAGGTTTCTAAGTCTAATTTGGGGAAATACAGCCAAGGTGTTATATCGGAAATAGCGTCGCCTTGCTCGTTAACTAAACGCCAGCCACTATTCACAATTCCTAATGAAGGTGATGAGCGAAATAATGCTATTTTTGCTGCTAAGTTATCGGGAAAAAAGAAGTCATCTTGATCTAAAAAAGCGATTAATTCGCCTTTGGCTTCCTGAATTCCTCGGTTGCGGGCGGCTGCTACTCCTTGATTTTCCTGATAAAAGTAGCGAATTCTGTCAATATAAGGCTGCAATACTTGATGCGTCTCATCTTTAGAACCGTCGTTTACAACGATAATTTCCAAATTAGTAAAAGTTTGACCTAGCACGCTTTCTACGGCTTGCACGATGTAGCGATCGCCATTATATGCAGGTATAATTACGCTGATTAGCGGTGTTCGATTGACTGTTGACATTATTGAGCTCGCTGTTAACCTATTACTGTCTAGTTTATATTAATGTCGCTGACATTTAGCACTATTTGCCGTTCGGCAGATGTACTTACTTGAATTTGAACTTTGACAAGTTGTACCATACAATCATACATGGAATTATTACTCAACAGGAACGCAAGAAGTGAATTCAGAAACAGCAGCGGTTGATTATCAACAACAGGCAGAAATATATTTAGCTTTAGGGAAGTTGGATGAGGCGATCGCACTTTGCCAAAAAGTTTTGGCATCCCACCCCAATTCTGCCGAGACTTGCAAGACCCTGGGGAAGGCGCTGCAAGCTCAGGGTAAGCTAGAAGACGCAAGGTATTGGTATAAAGTTGCGATCGCCCTGCAACCAGATTTTGCCGAAGCTTTTGCTAACCTCGGCACTCTCTGCGCTACATTGCAACAGTGGCAAGAGGCGATCGCCTGTTACCAAAAAGCTATCTCCCTGCAACCGGATTTTGCAGGATTTTACCGAAATTTGAGCCGGATATTTACCCAAGTCGGTCAAGCTGAGGAAGCGGCAGACTGTTGGTATCAAGCACTCATGGTGGAACCGATAGAAATAGCCGAAGAATACCTCGATTTAGGTAATACTTTATTGGCGCAAAACAAGCCAGAAAAAGCGCTAATTTGTTACCACCGCACCATTTATTTAAACTCTAGTTTTTGCGAAGCTTACTGCCAATTAGCCGAAGCTGCTAGCAATCTGAAACAGTGGGACGAAGCTATTGTTCACTACCGCAAAGCTATTCAACTCCAGCCGGATATTTCGGAGTTTCATTACAAATTAGGCAATGTTTTGCAAGCCAAGGAACTCTGGCGCGAAGCGGAGGCTGCCTACCGGGAAAGTATTGAGTTAAATCCCAATTCTTTTTGGTCTTACTACAATTTAGGTAGTGTGCTGATCGAGTTAGAAAAATGGCAAGAAGCCGTCGTTGCCTACCGCACGGCTGTTGAAATTAACCCGGATTTTTCTTGGTCTTACTACAGCATCGGGGAAGCTTGCGGCAAATTAGCAAAATGGTCGGAATCCGCCGCTGCTTACCAGCGAGCTATTGACTTAGACCCTAATTGTTCCGGCTCTTTTCATAAATTGGGAGATGCTTTTTTTCAACTACAAGAATGGTCGGAAGCTGAGGCTGCATATCAAAGGGCGATCGCACTCGATTCAGACTTCTTTTGGTCTCATTATAATTTAGCTTTAACTTTAGTTAAACTCGAAAATTGGTTGGCAGCAACCAGCGCATACCAGCGGGCGATCGAACTCAATCCAACCTTTTCTTGGACTTACCACAATTTAGGAGAAGCACTGTTAAAAACCCAGCAGTGGAAAGCAGCCGCTGTCGCCTACAAGCGCGCTATTGAACTCAACCCAAATCTTTCTTGGTCTTATTACAATTTAGGCGATGCTTTGACTGAGATGCACGAGTGGAATGAGGCTGTTTCCGCTTATCTTTGCGCGCTGCAAATCGAGCCCGATCTCCCGAAAATTTACAGCAAGTTAGGCGAGGCTCTCATCAAAAAAACTCCGGCAGATTTAGACGCAGCAACCAGCTACTATCACCACGAATTGCAGCCGCTGCACGCTCCTGAATTTTACTGCGAAATCGCCCAAAAGTTTGCCGAGCGCGATCGGCTTGACGCAGCCATAATGTTGTACTTGATGGCATTAGAAATTAGACCAAAAGATCCCGAAATCTCCCAAAAATTAGAGGGGATTTTAGAAAAACAGCGTCAAACAGGGGAATCCAGTCTATTATTAGAGTTAGAGACTCACGATATTCGCGATCGCTACATTGCCCGAGTCGTCAAAGGCAAGACTTTTGCAGAAGTCGGCGGCTTGTGGGGAACTGTCAACGAAAAAGTTTCTGTAGCTAGCAAATACGGTGCAGTTTCTCTGACAATGATTGATGCTATACCCCCATCCGCACAACTTTGGCAAGATTTTCGCGGACGCATGGCAAGTTTAAATATTGCTAATTATAATTGTATCAGTCGAGATATAACTCAGATTCAGCTTGCAGAAATTGGCGAGCCTTACGATGTCGTCCACTGTGCAGGAGTTTTGTACCATCACCCCCACCCTTTGCAAATTTTAATTAGCTTGCGTCAAATAACTGGGGATTATTTAATCTTAACTTCAGCTATTACTCAAGAGGTTATAGAAAACGAGCGGGGACGCTACGAAATTCCAGCTTCTGGAGTAATATTCATTCCCGCTTTAGGCGAAGCAGAACGAGCTATCTTAACTGCTTACTGGCAGCAGCACACCCACGGCGCACCAATTTTCGGAGTAATTCAGAAAGCAGTTTTTGACATCAACGACTTTGGGCCGTGGTGGTGGCTGCCGACAGGTTCTGCTTTAGAATCTATGTGCAAAGTAGCTGGATTTAAGGTTTTAGATAAAAGATTGACTTGGAACAATAATGCTATGACTCTGCAGCTAGGGATTTGAGGATTGGTAAACAAACAATAACAGTGCCCGACGCGCCAAACTGTTAAAAACCAGGTTTCTGAGCGGATTATTCGTTTCTTTTCCCCAATATTCCTACTAGAAACCTGGTTTTTTTCGTAATTTCTAAATAAAATAGCTGCAAACATCTTTTGTGAAAACTGGAAAATAATTAATGAACAATCACCAACCAGAGACGGCATTAGGCAACATTTTAGTAGTAGACGATACGCCAGAAAACCTGCGCCTGTTGTCTACGATGCTTACTCATCGGGGGTACGCGCCCCGCTGCGTGATTAACGGAAAAATGGCTCTGAGAGCCTGCAATTCTAATCCGCCGGATTTGATTTTGCTCGACATAATGATGCCGGAAATGAACGGCTACGAAGTCTGTCAGCACCTGAAATCCGAAGCGAAAACTCGCGAAATTCCGGTAATTTTTATTAGCGCTAAAGATGAAGTATTCGACAAAGTAAACGCATTTGCTGTTGGAGCCGTTGACTACATCAGCAAGCCATTTCAGTTTGAAGAAGTGCTCGCCCGCATCGAAAGTCACCTCACTCTGCGGAATTTACAAAAGCAGCTAAAACAACAAAATATGCTACTTCAAGAAGAAATCAACAGCCGCTTAGCCGTTGAAAAAGCCATTCAGGAAAAAAACCATATTCTGCAACAAGAAATTAGCACCCGCCGCGCCGTTGAAAAAGCTTTGCAAGAGCAAAATTTGCTCCTTCAACAAGAGATATCAAACCGCCAGCGCGCCGAATCGGCTCTCTTAAAATCCAACCAAGAATTGGCGCGTTCAAATGCGGAACTAGAACAATTTGCTTATGTGGCTTCTCACGACTTGCAAGCGCCTTTAGCAACAATTGCCAGTTATGCTCAACTTTTAGAAAAACGCTACAAAGACCAACTCGACAGCCAAGCTAATAAGTTTATTGGCAATATCGTTCACGGCTGCACTAGAATGCAAAATTTAATTGACGATTTACTCGAATATTCGCGAGTTGGCAGGAGTCAGAAACCTTTTCAAATGACTGATTGCAATTACGCAGTCGAGCAAGCAATCGCCAACTTGCAAGGGGCGATCCGGGACACTCAAGCAGTTGTTACCTACAGCAAATTGCCAGCGGTAATGGGGGATATTTCTCAGCTCGTACAGCTCTTCCAAAATTTAGTCGGCAATGCGATTAAATATCGCCACGATGCACCGCCAGTGGTTCATATTACTGCTTGCAAACAGGAGAAAGACTGGTTATTTTCTGTCTCGGATAATGGAATTGGGATTGCGACGCAGCATCAAGAACGCATCTTTCAAATTTTCCAGCGCTTGCACACTCAAAAAGAATATTCTGGGACAGGTATTGGTTTAGCAATTTGTCAAAAGATTGTGGAACGTCACGGCGGATCTATTTGGGTGGAGTCGAAACCGGGTCAAGGTTCAACTTTTTACTTTACTCTCGCTTAATTGAGACATCCTTTCGGCAGAAGAAGCTAGAAGCTAGAAGGTCGCGGAATCTGAATGAAATTCTATATTTTAAGACAGAAGTTAGAAGGTATAAGGTAGAAGTTAATACCATTTTAGATTTGAGATTAAAGAATTGAAGAATTGGGAATCACTGGTGACTATCGGGGTTTGGATCGCGGGCCTAAAGTTGCATTTTTTTGTTAACTGGTATAAATAGCAAGTTAGAATAAAAAATGTTTTTCGTTGACAGTCTAGTTAGTGAGTGATATAATTATAAGTCTTAAACACAATTTTTGTAGCGATCGCTCACACCGCAATCTAACCGCCGATGTATGTGTAGGTGCAATTGAATAACTGCCCCGAAAATCAAAGGTGAAATCCAAGTTAGTTTAAGTTTTTTTTAATTAACAACTATTATGAAGGCAGTTTTTAATTTAGCTTTACCTCCTATCTGCTTAAAAATTTTGTTAGTAGAAGACAACCCTCATGAAGCTGAGCTTATTGAAGATTTGCTGTCAGAAATTGGTGGCGTGCAGCGTATACTCCTGACGAAAGTAGAGCGCCTCAGCGAAGCGCAGCAGCAATTGAATCAAGAAACTTTTGACATAATTTTATTAGACCTTTCACTGCCAGACAGTCGGGGAATTGAGACGGTTGCTCGGGTACAAAAGTACGGAGTAAATGTGCCGATCGTAGTTCTGACCGCCCAAAACGACGAAGAGCTTGCCCTGCGGTTGATTTCGGTCGGCGTACAGGATTATTTAGTCAAAAGAAAAATCGACAGCGAACTGTTAATTCGATCGCTCCGTTACGCCATAGAACGCCAGAACAGTCAAGATGCTTTGCGAAACAGCGAAGAAAAATATCGCTCAGTGGTGGAAAATTCCCTGATCGGAATTGCCATCATCGCTCCAATTATTGACCGCGAAATTCCTCAAAATTTCAACTGGATAGAAGTTAACGATGCGCTGTGCAATTTGCTGGGCTATGAGCGCTACGAACTCGTGCAAAAGAATTGGCTGGAGTTGACTCATCCAGAGGATTTTGATGCCAATTTTGAAAAACTGTCTCAGATGTTAGCAGGTACGATCGACGGTTACATCTCAGACAAAAGGTGGCTCAAAAAAGACGGCGAAATAGTTCACACGCGAGTTTCCCTGCGCTGCATCCGCCGCCTGGACGGGTCGATCGACCGGGTGATCGAAGTAGTGTTGGATGTGAGCGATCGCTACCGCTACGAAGCCAAACTGAAAGCGTCAGAAGAATTTTTAAACCACACCATAAATGCTACGCCCGACCCAATTTTTGTCAAAGACGAGCAACACCGCTGGATGATATTAAATGATGCTTTTTGTCAGTTGCTCGGCAAATCGCGGCAAGAACTGATCGGCAAATCAGATTATGACTTTTTCCCAAAATCAGAAGCTGATGTTTTTTGGACAAAAGATGAAGAAGTATTGACCACGGGTATCGGCTTGGAAACTGAAGAAAAATTCACAGACACCGCCGGTAAAGAACACATCATTTCTACCAAAAAAAGTGTTTTTCAAATAGCAGACGGCAGTAAAGTAATAGTGGGCACAATTAGAGACTTTACCGAATACAGACGGCAGCAAAAAGCCCTGGAAAAAAGCGAAGCTCGATTTCAAAAACTGGTAGCTAACCTGCCGGGAATCATTTATCAATTACGAATGTCAGAAACTGGAAAGATGTCTTTTCCCTACGTCTCTTCAGGCAGCAGCCAACTGTACGAATTAGAAGCAGAAGCAATAGAGCAAAATGCGGAACTGATGTTCAGCGGAATTAACGCAGACGATCTCTTAGATTTAGAAGCCTCGATCGCAATTTCAGCCGCTACGCTGGAACCTTGGCAGCAGCAGTGGCGGCAGACTTTGCCATCTGGAAAAGTTAAGTGGCTGCAAGGAGCTGCGAGACCGGAAAGGCTCAATAATGAGATTAAATCTGGGAGCGAAGGCGATATTCTCTGGGACGGTTTAGTCATGGATATCACTGAATTAAAGCAGGCACAAACAGAGCGCGATCGCTTTTTTACCATCTCCTTAGACTTGCTTTGCATTGTAGGTTTCGACGGCTATTTTAAACGTTTAAACCCTGCTTGGTCTAATGCCCTGGGCTACAGCAACGCCGAACTTTTTGCCAAGCAGATGATCGAATTTGTTCATCCAGACGATCGAAAAGCCACCGCAGCCGAAGGGGAAAAACTAATAGCCGGTACGTCCAGTATCTCCTTTGAAAACCGCTATATCTGCAAAGACGGTTCTTACAAATGCCTGCTGTGGACGGCATCGCCATTTAGTGAAGAAGGTTTAATCTACTCAGTCGGTCACGACATTACCTATCGCAAACAAGCCGAGTCCCAACTCCAGCAACAAGCAGTAGCAATGGCCGCTGCTTACGACGGTATCGCCATCCTCAACGCTAGTGAAGAATATATTTATTTAAATCAGGCTTATCTCAAAATGTACGGCTTTTTAAATTTCTCCGATTTATTGGGAAAAAGTTGGAAAAGCCTCTATGAAGAAGCAAATATTAAAGAAATTGAACGAGAAATACTGCCTGAGTTCCATCAAAAAGGATACTGTAACATAGAAGCAACTGGTCAGCGGCGAGACGGTACTCTTTTTCCTCAAGAAATGTCGCTGACCATGCTTGCAGGTGGCGAGATAATTTCTATAGTCCGCGATATCACTAATAGAAAACAGGTAGAATCAGCACTGCGATCGAGTCAGCGCCGCTACCAAACTTTAGCAGAATCATCGCCAGTTTGTATATTCCACACCGACGCCTTGGGAAATTGCCTTTATGTAAATCAGCAATGGAGCGAAATTACGGGATTAAATGCAGAATTAGCAGCAGAAAATGGCTGGATGAATGCCATACATCCCGATGATGCGGAACGGGTGACAAATGAATGGCATCGAGCAATTATTGAGAAAATTACTTTTAAATCAGAATACCGCTTTCAGCGTCCAGACGGTCGTGTAATTTGGGTGATCGGTCAGGCAATTGCAGAAATCGGAGACAAGCAGGAAATTAAAGGCTATATCGGCACTATTACTGATATTAGCGATCGCAAACAAGCAGAATTAGATTTGCTGCGAGTTACTCAAGCCGTAGAAAGCACCAGCGACGCGATCGGCATTGCTGACTTGACAGGGCGATCGAGCTACCACAATCAAGCCTTTATTCAGCGGTACGGCTACACAGCAGAAGAACTGAACACAGCAGGCGGAGCAACGGCACTTTACCCCCAAAGTCAATTGCTGGTAGAAATGTTGAAAACGATCCGTAAAGGCAAGTCTTGGCAAGGCGAACTCCAAATCAAAACTAAAAGCAACGAACTGGTAACGACTTTATTTCGTGCCGACTGCATTAAAGATGAAACTGGCAATTTAATCGGGCTAGTGGGAGTAATTACCGACATCACCGAACGCAAACAAGCTGAGATGGCGCTGCTGCTGCAATTAAGGCGAGAACGGCTGGTGGTTGCCATGCTCGATCGCATTCGCTCCTCCCTCAATTTAGAAGAAGTCCTCAGCACTGCTGTCGAACAAGTGCGGCAATTTTTGCAAACAGACCGCACAGTTATTTACCGTTTTAATCCCGACTGGAGCGGCTTTGTCGTTGTGGAATCCGTGGCAAAAGATCGAATTTCGCTGCGAAATTTTAACAATATTGATGGCTGTTTTAAAGAAAATTTTATTGAGGTTTATCAGCAAGGCTGTATTAGATCTATGGAAGATATTTATCGGGAAAATTTGACGGAATGCCACATGAAATTTCTCGAAGGATTTGAAGTAAAAGCTAACTTAATAGTGCCGATTTTAAAAGCACGAGAAAGCATTTCCCAGACCCAACAGACCGCAGAAAATCAGCTCTGGGGACTGCTGATCGCCCAGGATTGCAGAGGCCCCCGTCCCTGGGATTCCTCAGAAATAGAATCCCTCCGGCAATTGTGCGTCCAATTGGCGATCGCGATCCAGCAATCGACGCTATTTGAACAAGCACAAACCGAAATTGCCGATCGCAAACTTGCAGAATCCGCCCTCCAACAAGCCAAAGAAGCCGCAGAAAGCGCCAACCGCGCCAAAAGCGAATTTCTCGCCAACATGAGCCACGAACTTCGCACGCCTTTAAACGGCGTTTTAGGTTACGCTCAAATCCTCAAAACCGACAAAGACTTAAGCTTAGATCAGCAAGAAAGTCTCAGCAATATTCAACAGTGCGGTCAACACCTGCTGATGTTAATCGATGATGTTTTAGACCTTTCCAAAATCGAAGCTAGAAAAATGGAACTCTACCTGGAAGAGTTGAATTTTCTAAATTTCACGAAAAATATTGCCGATCTCTTTCAGATGCGGGCATCGCAAAAACAAATTTCCTTCAATTACGAACAAGTATCTCCCCTGCCTAGCTGCGTTCGTGTAGATCAAAAAAGATTGCGCCAAATTCTCATAAATTTACTCAGCAATGCCGTTAAATTTACTAACAGCGGCGGTGTGACTTTCAAAGTCGGCTATGTCGGCACAGGGGCCTGGAGTCGAGGGCAAGGCGAAAATTCTGACTTATCGATTTTGAGTTCGGAACTAAAACAAAATTATCTACGCTTCGCCCACAATGATATCGCAGCTAAACACGCTTTAAAAATCCGCTTTCAAGTCGAGGATACCGGCACTGGAATAGACCGAAGCAAGTTAGAAGAAATATTTTTGCCATTCCACCAAGTAGGAGGCAATACCTTTGTTGAAGGTACGGGTCTCGGACTCTCTATTAGCCAGAAATTAGCGAAAATGATGGGCAGCGAAATTGGCGTCAACAGCACTTTGGGAAAAGGCAGCACTTTCTGGCTGGATTTAGAATTGCCCGCAGCAAAACGGTACTTGGATGTGTCTCCTTTGCGGGAAAAACGCTGGATTGTCGGTTTTGTCGGCAACAAGCGGAAAGTGCTAGTCGCGGAGGAAAATCAACTAAATTGCGATTTGTTGTGCAGGCTGCTGAGGCGTTTGGGATTTGAAGTTGCAGAGGCCCAAAACGGTCAAGAATGCCTCTGCAAAGCAGTTGAATTTCAACCCGATATGATTTTAATTGACTTGGAGATGCCTGCAATGGATGGCTTAGAAACTGCAAGGAGACTGAGGCAGTTGCCGGAATTAAAAGATGTCGTGTTAATCGCTATGTCAGCTAGCGTTTTCGAGGCTACGCAGCAAGATAGCTTCCTCGCAGGGTGCGATGCTTTTCTTCCCAAGCCGATCGAAGCAAATCACTTTTTGGCACAGTTGCGCGTGCATTTGGGACTAGAATGGATTTACGGGGAATCTTCGGAAAACAAAAAGCGCAAAACTCCCAGTTTGTCACCAGCATCTGATTTTCCTGCTTATTCTTCTCTGTTACCTGCGGCTTCTGAGTCGGTAGCAAAACTTTTGAAACTCGCAGCTATGGGCGACATTGAAGAAATTTTTGAGGAGAGTGCTAAGCTGGAGAGTTTAGATCAAAAATTATTGCCGTTTGTCACGAGGCTGCGCCAACTTGCTAAGGGATTTCAGCTCAAACAAATTCGGAATATTTTAAAGCAATATATCGATGGTCAGTAGTCAGTGGTCAGTGGTCAGTGGTCAGTGGTCAGTGGTTATTAGTTATTAGTTATTAGTTATTAGTTATTAGTTATTAGTTATTAGTTATTAGTTATTAGTTATTAGTTATTA